>DASYTP010000091.1:0-6462 GCA_036002145.1 Bacteroidota bacterium
CAGAAGGTCTCATCTCTACTTCATGAGAAAGCGGCACAATCATCGACCGGGGACCGACCGGATGCGATGACGCCTCACCAGATGATGGAACGTACCGAACGTGATACCATTGTCCGAAACGCCGTCGAGGCGCTCGCGCCGAAGTACCGGATCCCCTTTGTGCTTTTTCGATTCGAGGAGATGAGCTACCAGCAAATTGCCGAGTCGATGAATCTCAGCCTCAGCGCCGTTGAAGCACGGATCCATCGCGCGAAAAAGCAGCTCATAAAGAAGCTGGAACCGTTTCTCGACCACATATAGAAAAAAAGCCTATGAAGAATCATGTTACAAAATTATTCCTGAAGTGGCACGAGCGCAGGTTGAGCGATCGGGACCGAATAGAGGTTGAGCGTCACCTGAAGCAATGCGATGCATGCCGGAAGTACTATGAGAAACTGTCTGCAGTATTCGATGACCGGTCGCTTTTGGCGATTGGCGACCTCCTGCCCGATCCGTATTTACCGTCGAGAATCAAGGCGCTTCATGAAAGTACTGAAACCGGCCCGCGCCGGCTTGTCCCTCCAATTCTTCGCTGGTCTCTTGCGGGTGCAGGGGCGACGCTGGCTGTCGTCATCGGTACCTATATAGGGTCGGGCCTTTATAACGACCAGCAGACCGGCCAAGCCTCAAGCGACATGAGCGAATATCACGATGTCATCTCGCAACATGGATCGATCGATCAGTGGGATTACAGCGCCGGGTCGTCGGAAGGAGACCGGCAATGAAGATGAAAATATTGGTCGGCGCCCTGGTTTTCCTGATCCTGGTTAATCTCGCGACAATCGGATCGTTCGTCTACTTTCGGTTCATGCATCATCCTCCGCCCATGATGCCCGGTATGGAAGGCCCCTTTCATGGACCCCCGCCTTTCCGGAACATGGACGAGGCACAGCGAAACAAAGTTATGGCGCTCATGGAAAGCCTTCGTTCCGAAACAGAAGAGCTCAATGTAAAGGCCTCGGAGATCGAGCGGCACACGTTTGATCTTTTGCAAAGGAATCCCGCTCCGGAGGACAGCATCGACCGGAACCTTCAGGAACTTTCAGCGGTCCGGCTTATGCTCAGCAGAAAAGTCACAAAAAAATTTCTTGAGGCAAAATCTTTCCTCACAACGGAGCAGCAACGGATGCTGTTCGAGGAAATGGGGAGGGGACATCATGGCCCGCCCGGTGAGCGAAGGGAACGTCGCGGGATGGGAGGCAGGGATATGCCCCCGCCACCCGATCCTCCGCCCGATCACTGATTTCTCCTTAACGGCGAGACGATCATTCCCTTTACATTGAAGAATTCTTCTCGAAATTGAAAACGGCGCCGGAATTTTCCACGATTGTAAAATGATGACGCTGGTAAAATAGGGGATGAGCGCATAACCGGTTAGCCACCGGCTTGCAAGAAATACCCCCCGTGCAGTGTCTAATCATTTACAGCACGCCCCCACGTGAAAAACAAAATACAATTTATTCATTATCTCATGAAAGGAGAAACTTATGGTGATCAAAACGGTCATCGCAATCGCGGCTGCATTATCGCTCTGCGGTGTGATGATCCCGGGGTGCACTGAAGATTCCGGAAGCACTCAGGCCACGGCGAGCTCGTCGATCGACCAGGCGTCGGCGCTCGCCGCCAGTGTATCAGAGAGCGAGCTGACACTGCTGCGGTGTGCCGGGATCGACGTTGCAGACGGCAAAGGTATTTTTTCGATCGGATGGAGGCAGATGTTCAACCCGCAAGACCAGGTCGAGTCGACGGTCGGCCAGGCTATGGCAATTGGATTCGACAGCACCGTGGGCACCTCGATGCGGCGGGGAGGGGTTGACATGGGTTCGGTATACGTCAATTACGCGAGCAATCATCTCGCACTCCTGAAACGTACGGCACCCGATGGCAGAGTTATCTACACCTCTTCGTTCGGACCGCGCGAAGCGGCGACGAATATCGAATTCATCTCAGCAGGGAGCTATGAGTTTGAAGTCAGCGGCTCAAGCCAATTCGGCGCGTTGACCACTTCGGTTACTGCGCCTGCAGCGCTGATCGATATTACCGCGCCTGTCAGGGGCGAATCCCTCAATAGTGCGAACGACCTTACACTCACATGGCAGGGGGGAAACACCGGCAGTGGCGTCGTAATTGCGATAGCGCCGGGACCTCCGCGGCCGCCCGGCGGACCACCGCGTGGACCCGGCCGGTTCGGCGGACCACCTCCGGATGGCGATGGACACATGGGACCAGGTGGAGGGGGAATGCGACCGCCTCCGGGCGATCATCCTCCGATGCTCGATTCGACGCGGGCGATCATAGGGAAGCTCGACAATAATCCGGGAACGTACACTGTCGCCGCCGAGAAAATTCAGGACTTGATTTCGCGGACGGGCGCGCACGGGCTCTTGTGCACGGTATCCCAGATGAGCGTGAGCGATGTTGAGCACGATGGAGGTACAGTCCACGTAGTGTTTCGCAACGGGGATGGTGTGATGGTGAAAGTACAGTAACGAGATCGGTGTAACCTTGCGAAGGTTGGGAGCCTTCGCAAGGTTTGCTGAGATGCGCCGCCTTGACTGAGTTTTATTCACGGGGGGCCATCATCTCAAAATTGATCTCTCCGCAGGCGGGGGAGTTGCTTTTGAAAAAACGATTTTATACCATTAAACACATCAATCCCAAATTCTAACAAGTTACTTGTATTACCCAATTCTCGAAAGGAGAGATACGACATGAAGAAGATCTTCATTTCGCTTTTCATTTTTGCCATGATGCTTCTATCGGGCTCGAACGCTCCGAGCCGGGGACCACGACAATCCTTTGGCTTCAATGCAGCGAGCATTAAAGGCTTCCCCACGGGTGAGGCATTTCTCACCGGCGGCGGTGCGTACGATCCGGCGAGCGGATTTTTGAAGACGGGCGGCGGATTCCGCTGTCTGGCGGATATCAACCAAGGACCACTGGCCGGCTGCAAGGCCGGCGAAGGGATTCGCTGGGATGCGTCGGAGCTCCTCGCTTCGACGGCCTTCAAATGCACAGGCGATGCCGGCGAGGTGTCGAAGACCGCGGTCACCGACGGGAACACCGTTGTGATGCAGGCCGATTTCTATCGTCAGGGGGATGGAACAGAAGAGTCCTTCACGGCGAAGATGTTTGTTTCGGCGGTGGATGAGGATCCGGATAGCCCCGGGATTCAAAATGTGTGGATTCAGGGAGTCGGCTGCGGGAACGCCATCGCGAATTTCAACAAGTAGGATTCGAATCGATTCGTCGCATTTTTTATCGGGTCTTCACGCGAGGGTCCGGAAAAAACGTAATAATGTCTGTATTCATTGCCGGCAGCAGAGGACCTCAGGAGTTATCGAGACCGGGTTCGCAAACCGACAGACAGGCCATACTCGAAATCGGTAAATGCCGAGTCGTTCGGGGAATAGCCTGTGACAAACGGGAACAATGATAGAAAACCGAAGTATCTCCAGTGGAAACCTCTGCCCGGAATGTACCTCAAGCGGCCTCAGCCTTCCCGTATACCTTCAGAACTTCATACAACGTCGTCCGCTGCGCGGGAATGAATCCTGCATCCTGAATCAGCAGCACCACTTCCTCCGCGTTCGACTTGTTGACGAAGTTCGCGGCAGCGTGGACGTTTTCCTCGAACAGCGTCCCGCCGAAATCATCACCGCCGAAGTGGAGCGCAATCTGTCCGATCTTCTTTCCTTCTGAAAACCAGGATGCCTGGATGTGGTCGAAGTTATCGAGATAAATCCGGGAGATCGTGATCATTTGCAGGTAGCGTGTCGAGGTCGCGTAATGCGGGATGATCTTCTCCAGCGGCGTGTTGCCCGGCTTGAAGCTCCACGGGATGAAGGCGGTGAAGCCGTGTGTTTCATCCTGCAGCTGACGGATACTTTCGAGATGCTCGATGATGTCTTCATCGGTCTCGAGGTGCCCATACATCATTGTTGCCGTCGTCCTGAACCCGATCCTGTGCGCCTCGCGCATCACGTTGAGCCAATCGGCGCTTGTGCCTTTGAGGCTGCTGATTTTTTTCTTGACGCCATCGGACAAAATCTCCGCCCCACCGCCCGGAATCGTCCGTTGTCCCGCATCCCACAGTCGCTGCAAGACTTCTTGAATCCTGAATCCTGAAACCTGAGACATCCCGATGATTTCCGACGTCGACCAGAAATGCGGCATCACTTCCGGAACTTCCTTCACCGTGCGTTCAACCATGTCGACGTAATACTCAAACGGTATCGCGGGGTTCACACCTCCCTGTAACAGCACGGTGGTCACACCCTGCGCGGCGGCACGTTTGAAACCCTGGATCATGTGTTCGACATCGTACGTATATTCGCCCTGCTCTCCGGGGTGGCGATAGAATGCGCAGAAGATGCAGTCGACGTTGCAGATGTTGGTATAGTTCGGATTCGTGTCGACTACGAACGTCACCTGCCGTTTGGGATTTTTGCGGAAGCGGATTTCGTTGGCAAGGTCGCCAAGGTCTAATATCTCGACATTCTTCAGAACGAAGAGTCCTTCCGCCGTACTGATGCGCTCTTGATTTCTGATTTTAGTGAAGATCGATGAGAGATGCATCCTGGTTAAAGATTAATTCTAATTGGGATTCGGCACATACTTGGCAGATCGAGCGAGTTCCAAAGCAATCATTTTCTGTGCAGGTTTCTCTCTCGGCAGCCAGTAATGATAGCATGATTTTTCGGGGGAGGGTCGGAGCTGACTTGGAGAGAAGTATTTCGCGCATCTATAGCTTGAAGATCAGCACGTCCATATAATGTAATAGATGGTCGAGCGTTAGTCCCCGCCAGCCAAATTTCTTCAACCGATAATCCGATATGGCGAGTAACAGATAGCTCTAAATTGATCGGGGGAATAAAAGCATCGGGCTTGAGAGTGCTATCACTGGTGCGAATGTGGCTTCTAGAAAAAATAAACCTCGCGAGCAATTCGCTCTCATCTACAGCCGTGGAAATAAGATTTGGGATCATGCAAGATATACACGGCGGATCAAATCAAGGATTCCTGCCGGCACTTCACCAAAGAAAACTTCTGTACCATAGGCTTTATTCGGGCCAATAAGAGCAGCGTAATGCAAATCGCCTTCAGGAGTAATGCTCACAGATAAGACACGGTGGGGAGATCGATACCATTACTGTTCCCAGTTTTCATAAGGCTTAAGTCGGCTGAAGGAAAAGAGATCGAGCTGAAATTTGGTAATATGGCTTTTGTCTGCTGATCAGGGTATCCATTTAGTAGTTCTTTCAGCTTCGCAATAATCTCATCTTTATTCCATGGTATGCTTGCCCGTCCACGTATCTCTACTACCGCTTCTGTAATCGGTGCACGAGAAAGGTGCGGAAATTTCTTAGCTGTGTCTATATGAAATGAAGCGGCTTCGTCCATAAATGTGTTGCCAATATACAGAATAGCTACACGATCTCAAAGACTTCGCATGTTCGCCATCTTAATCTGTTCCTCTAATCTCCTGAACTCCCGCATCGCCTCTCTCTCCCTCTCCCCAAGCCGGTAATTAAATCCTGCGAGATACTCCTCCACTTCAATGCGACTCAATCCAATTTCCTTCCCCCGAAGCTCCCCGATGTCGGCGTATCGTGGCTCTGATTGAAGAAGTGAGTTCTCGATGATTTCGCTTAACGCATCCCTCGTCTCGGCAGGGAGTGATTTCTTCACCGCCCAGACCGCGAACACGAACGGCATCTTCTGCCAGTCATACCACTCCTTCGCAAGATCAAACACAAGCTCGTATCCCGGGAGTCCGAATTTATTCCGCTGAAGCGACTGATCGCCGATGAGCAGAACGGCATCATAGCCGGAATAATCATTCACTCCGGCATGCATGCGCTCGAAGGTTGTCTTGACGCCGTACTTTTTCTCGAACAGCACTTGCAGAAGCCGAACCGAAGTCGCCGTTTCATCCGTGATACCGATGACCTTCCCGTGGAGATCCCGCCAGCCTTCCTTCGAAAAGAGCATCACGCTTTTTACCTGGTCGCGGGTCGCAATGCACCAGGGGAGAAGCTCGAGCCGATCTTCCTGCTGGAAGTAATCCATCACCGAAAAAAGTCCGGCATCGATCTGTCCTTTTTCGGAGAGCAGTCCCATGTGTCGCGGGCTGATCGGAAGCATTCTGAATTGTCGCTTTTCAAAATCATGGTAGAACGGAACCGAGTTGAGATAGGGAATCTCTCCAATGATATGATCGGTGTAGACGTTTATGGGATTATAATAAATGTCCCGTTCGACGGGAATCATTCCCGCATCCCTGATGATCTTGACGATCTGGTCTTTTGCCAGCTGCATCGGGCTGATTGCTCCGGCATCGTGGGCAATGTGTTCTTCTCCGACGGTCCCATCCATATCGTCGGCGCCGAAGTTGAGCGCAATGGACGCAACTTCCTCCGT
>DASYTP010000092.1:0-10092 GCA_036002145.1 Bacteroidota bacterium
CTGACAAGATCGGTCCGAAAAAAACAATATCGATCACCCTCGTCATCTGGATTGCCATTGCCGTCGGGGCATACTTCGTCCAGACCGTCGGCGAATTCTACGTCGTCGCTCTCGCCGCCGGAATTGCGATCGGATCATCGCAATCCGCGAGCCGGAGCATGATGGCTCTGCTTACCCCGGCCGACCGCGAGGCGGAATTCTTCGGCTTCTACGATGGCTTGTGTGGAAAAGCATCCGCCGTCGTCGGCCCGATCCTGTACGGACTCATCGCCGACATCTCCGGCGAGCGCCTGGCAGCATTATGTCTTGCATTCTTTTTTCTCGCGGGACTGCTGATCCTTCAGGGCGTCGTCGAGCCGCAGCGAGCGGCGAGTATGAGCATGGATTAACGGCTTGCCAATCGCATTTGTCTTTTGCACGACGAATGTTATATTCATAGCTGATGTTGCGCAGGAAAGGATCATCGCGCAAAATTCCACCGAAGGAGTCCTGCGGACAATTTTCAATTTCCGAATTCCACATAAGGTCCAAATTCCAATGACCAAAATGCGATGCTGCTTCAGTATCATGATATTTTTCACGATATGCTCACTTGCGATGGCAGGCGGAGACAACCCGTCACCGGCGAATGAATATGTCAAGTGCGCCGTGACGCTCAAAGAAAAATCTTTGCGGGCCGGCTCCAGGAGAAATTTGCTGATTGCCCTCAAGCCGAAAGCGGGCATCCACGTGAATATCAAGCCCCCGATCGGCATCGTCCTCGATTCAACGGGCGTCATTGAGAAGGTGGAATCTCCGATGATTCCCAAAGCCGATACGCTTCTCAACACGTCCAAGCCGATCAGCCAGCCCATCGTCGTTGCCAAGAGCGTGAAACCGGGAGCGGTGACACTGAAGGGAACGATTACGTATTACTACTGCTCGGACGCCGAAGGATGGTGCAGCCGGTTCAAACAACCATTTGAGCTCACGGTCAACGTCGTGAAATAGGTTTGATGTCCAAGGTTTACTTTATATCCGATGCGCATCTTGGCCTTGGGACGAAGAAGGAAGAACGGGAGAAAGAGCTGAGGCTGGTGGAATTTCTCGAGCATATCAAAAAAGACGCCTCCCAGCTCTTCATTGTCGGGGACCTCTTCGATGTATGGTTTGAATATCGCACCGTTATCCCGAAGGGTTTTCACAGATTGTTCACGAAGCTTGAGGACCTTACGGCACAAGGTGTTACCGTTCATTACCTGGCAGGCAATCACGATTATTGGACACGTGATTATTTTCACGATGCACTGGGAATGAATACGCACCATAAAGCGTTTGATATTACTGTGGACGGAAAGAAAATCTTTATCCATCACGGAGACGGCGTGGCCGCGCGCGATGCCGGATATAAGATATTGAAAAAAGTAGTGCAGAGCAGATTTGCGATCTGGCTCTATTCATGGCTTCATCCGGATATCGGATTTTCAATCGCCCGGTCGACCTCCCGCAGCAGCAGGCATTATACTGCGACAAAAGACTACGGCGACAAAGACAGCATGCTGGAATACGCCAGAAGAAAAATTGAAGAGGGCTACGATGTCGTCGTCATGGGACACCGCCATCAACCGGCGTGCAGAGAGTTTCCCGGGGGGGTCTACATCAATCTTGGCGATTGGATCACCCATAATACCTATGCCGAATTCCAGGATGGGCACATTTCCCTGAAACATTGGACGTCACCTCAATAATGAAATCCCGGAATCTTTGGACACAACACAGGGGGAAGATGGTCATTGCGGGATCCACCGCCGCGCTCGTCTTCATCGTCTATTTCATCTACCTTGTGTCGGGATTGCCCTCGCTGGAACAGCTGGAGAATCCAAAATTCGAACGTGCGACGAAGGTGTATTCCATCGACGGCGAGCTCATCGACCAGTTCTACATTAAGAACCGCGCCTCGGTGAAGCTGGAGGAGATCCCGAAGGACCTCATCAATGCGCTTGTCGCTACGGAGGACAAGGATTTCTACGATCACTGGGGAGTTGATCTGACGAGGTTTGTTCGCGCGATGATCAAGAATGCCTTCTCCCTGAAACTTCGCGAAGGCGCCAGCACGATTACCCAGCAGCTTGCCCGCAACTTATATGAATTCAAGGGACAGAACGAATCCTTTTTCGCAAAAGGAACACGGAAAATCCGTGAGTTCATTACCGCCGTTCAGATCGAGCGCAATTATACGAAACGTGAGATTATCGAGATGTATTTCAACGTCTCGTACTTCGGCAGAAGTGCGTGGGGCATAGCCTCGGCGGCGCAGCTGTATTTCGGCAAGAGCCCCTCCGAGCTCACGCTGTCGGAGAGCGCGCTCCTTGTCGGCTTGCTGAAGGGGCCGGCCGTCTATGATCCCTTCAATCATCTCAAAAAGTCTCTCGACAGGAGAAGTACGGTTCTCAGCCAGATGGTAAAATACGATTACATAACCGAGCGGCAGGCGGAAGCAGTAAAAAAGGAACAGCTCGAGTTTCAACCGTTCGATGAGCAGCTGACAACCGGCATCGCACCCCATTTCGTGGAGTGGGTTCGAAAACAACTCGTACAAAAAGCTGAAAAATATGGATTCGACATCTACCGGGACGGTCTTTCGGTCTATACGACGATCGATAGCCGCATGCAGCGTGCCGCGAACCGGGCAGTGAGCGAACATCTCACCGACTACCAGAAGCTCTTTAACAAGCAGTGGGATTGGAAAACCCATAAGGAAGAACTCGACCAGGCAATTACGCAAACCATACGGACTTCGGAAGTCTATCGCGATGCAGAACCGGAATTGCAAGACAGTATCGCGCGCGGTTTACGGAAGAACCCCGCTTTTATCGACTCGGTAAAAAAAGAATCGGCCCGCCTCGAGGTCGGCTTCGTCGCGATCGATCACCGCAATGGCAATATCCTCGCAATGGTCGGCGGATCGAATTTCAAAACCTTTAAGTATGGGTTGAACCACGTTACTCAAATATTGCGTCAACCCGGGTCAGCCTTCAAGCCTTTTGTTTATACCGTCGCGATCGATAACGGGTATCCGCCCTGCTTCGAGCTACTGAATCAACCCGTGACTCTTGTTCTCCCCACGGGCAAACGGTGGGCGCCATCGAACTTCGACCATACGTTCGGGGGCAAACTCACCATCCGCGAAGGCATCAAACACTCGGTAAACCTCGTAGCAATCCGCACCATTATGGAGATTGCGCCGGTGCAGCAGGTCATCCAATACGCTCAACGGATGGGTATCAAGTCAGATCTCCCGCCCTATGAATCTCTTGCAATCGGAACAGGCGAGGTTCAGCCGCTGGAGATCACGGCGGCATACGGCGTCTTCCCGAACGAGGGAGTCTATGTCGAGCCGATATCAATCCTCAGGATCGAAGATAAGGACGGTCACGTCCTCGAAGAAAACCAGCCGGATAGGCGAGAGGTTCTTTCCCCCGAAACGGCGTACATCATGACGAATATGCTGGAAGAAACGGTAAAAGAGGGGGGAACGGGGATTCGTGTGAGAAATTATTACTTCGGACCGGCCGCGGGCAAAACAGGGACGACGCAGGAAGCAGCGGATACCTGGTTTATCGGATTTACCCCTCAGATTACTGCAGGTGTGTGGGTAGGGTTCGACAACAAGGCGATCCATTTTACAACCGACGATGGACAGGGGGGGCGTGCGGCCGCGCCGATCTGGGCGCGCTTTATGAAATACGTCTACGAAGATCCAAACATTGCACTACCGGTCGAATATTTTATTCAGCCGGAAGGAGTGGAACGGGATACGATTTGTGTGGAGACAAAGAAGATCGCAACTCAGTATTGTCCTGTGCGCACCGAAGAGGTGTTTAATAAGAAATATCCCCCGGGGAAATGTCAGAAACATACAAGCTGGCATCCGAACGACAGCGGGAATTCCAGAAACACGATCAATTTCTAAGGATTATTCTTCCAGTTCGGCCGCAAAGATATTCGATTCTTCGTCCGGATATCGGGCATCCTCCCTCGATTTCCGTATCCTGAAAGCCAGGTAGACCGGAAAGGCAAGCAGTGCCAGGATTCCCGCCCATGTGAGAATTTTCTTCAGGTTTTCTTCGGTATCCATAATCTCCCCTCCCGATCAGACAGGTAGAAGCTCTCGAATCCTGGTCACCAGGTATTCAAAATCAAATGGTTTCGTGATGTATTCCGCCGCACCATCCTTCTTGGCGTCCATCGCGGTCTTCAGATTGTTGAAGGCGGTGAGAAACACGAACGGTATCTTCTGGAGGTGGTCAAGCTTTCGCACCTCCCTGAAGAAATCAAGTCCGTCCATACCGGGAAGTTTTATGTCGGCCAGAATAAGGTGCAACGTGGAATTCCGGGCTATCTTAAGAGCTTCTTCCGCTTTATTCGAAAGAACGACATTGTACCCTTGTTCACGCAGGAGCATTCCCATCGTGCTGAGGAGTTCCTCCTCGTCTTCAAGAAATAGTATGGTTTTCTGCTCTGTCAGTCGATAGCTTTCAAAAAGTATAAGGATCCATAACGCACCAGACACAAATATAGTGCTTATAGCGGCGAAAGTCAAGGTGTGAAGCCGGCAGCCGCTTCGTGTTTTTTGGTTGTTTTTTCTATATTGACCCTGATGTCGATGGGTTCACACACGAGTGCGCGAAGATGGATATTGCGGATAATCCTCGCGTCAATACCGGTCACGTTCTTGCTGGGAAGCGAGGCACTCCTCAGAGTCCTGCAATATGGAGGCAACCGTGACCTCGTCCTCACGACTACCGTGCTTGGCAAGGAATATTACACGCTGAACAGTAACGTCGGCCGACGATATTTTTCACAACGGGGAATCAATGTCCCCGAACCGCATGACGATATATTTGAAGCCGTGAAGCAAAAGAATACCAGGCGCATCTTCATGCTCGGTGAATCGACGATGGCCGGTTTCCCGTTCGATTATAACGCGACCGCTCCGCAGCTTCTCCACGATCGGTTACAGCAACTTTTGCCGCAGTATAACGTCGAAGTGATCAACGTGGGGCTATCCGCCGTCAACAGCTACACCGTGCGCGAGTTTGTGCAGGAGCTTGTTCATTACCAGCCCGATGCATTCGTCATCTATCTTGGCCACAATGAATTCTTTGGCGCCCTGGGCATCGGATCGACGGAGTACTTGGGACAGTCCGCCACACTCGTGAATCTCTATTTGCGGTTGAACAATCTGTATTTGTTTCGATTTGTGAGAGACGGGATTGTGAAGTTGAGGAATCTGTTCACGGAGGATGCCACTCCCCGGAACGCCACGCTCATGGAGGCGATGGTGCGGACAAAGGCCATTCTCTTCGATAGCCGTGAGTACCGAACGGCGCGGAAGAACTTTGAATCCAACATGCAGGACATTCTTGACATCGCGAATAGCGCGGGCGTTCCCGTGGTTCTCAGCACACTTGCCAGTAATGTGCGCGACCGCCCTCCTTTTCTCGCATCATTCGCGGAAAACTCCTACGATTCGACCAGAGAACGGTGGAAGGAGATCTACACCCGGGCGATGGCGGAGGAGCACGAAGCACACTTTTCTCAGGCGATCGATCTCTTCGAACAAGCCATCGATATCGATTCGATGAATGCGGATGCACATTATTTTCTTGCCCGATGTCTCGATACACTCGGCCGATACACGGAAGCGAAAGCGGAATATGCGAGGGCGCGCGATTATGACGGGTTGCGCTTCAGGGCGAGCAGTGACGTTAACCGGTTGATCCGCGATATCTCGAGTCGAGAACACACCGCGCTCGCGGATGTTGAGCACGCGTTCGAGCAGGCGTCCCCGCACGGGATGGTGGGATCGAATTTGATGTTCGAACACCTTCACCCGACATTCGACGGCTATTTCCTTCTCGCGAAAACTTTTTTTCAAACAATCGCCGATAACGGTATCATCGGGAAAGATTTTCACTGGGATCGCGATCTCTCGGAGGACGAGTTTAGAACGCGCGCGGGGGTCACCGGCTTCGATCTTGAAACAGCACGGTATCGCATTTTCGAGCTGACAAATTCCTGGCCATTCAGGCAGGCCGGTGAGCGCCCGAAAACTTTCGCGGCAGCGACGCACATCGAGACGTTGGCCGTAACGTATGTGCACAAAGGTATAGCATGGTCGCAGGCGCATTACGATCTCGCCGGATGGTACCAACAAAAGGGAGAGTATGAATCTGCACGACGCGAATATTTCGCGGTTGCGAAAGTCGTGCCGTACTCGTATTACCCTTTCATGATGATCGGCGATATGTACCGGTTGATGGAGCAGCCCGCCGAGGCGGAATCAACCTATAGCCTTGCCCTCACAAAGCAGCAGTCGCCGTTTGTGCACGTCCGGCTGGGGATGTTGTACTTCGACCAGGAGAAGATAGCCCCGGCCATCGAACAATTTGAAGCCTCAGTCCGGCAAGAACCGGAATCAAAAGATGTGATGGACGCAAAAGCGCGCTCCATGGTGCAATTCTTCCTCGGGGCAGCTTATGGAAAGTCCGGCAACATCGATAAAGCGAAAGCGCATCTCCAGACGGCAATCCGGATCGATCCGGAGAATGCACAGGCAAAAGCGATGCTTGCCGGCATCCCGTAAATAACATGGGAAAAATGCGCCAAATAGTTCTCCGCCTCAAAACGTGGTGGATGAAATTCGCGTATGCCGTCGGGTGGTTCAATACCCGCGTGTTGCTGTCGCTTGTCTACTTCACTCTCATCGCCGTCCCGGCGCTCGTACTGAAGCTGATGAGGAGAGATTTGTTGGATCGGAAATGGGAGAAGTCGGCATCGACCTATTGGAAGGATAAGGAAGCTATCGAACATTCCATAGAGAATGCCAGGCATCAATTTTAGATCATGACGATCCTCGGGATATCCTGTTACTATCATGATGCTGCGGCCGCGATCCTGCGTGACGGCAAACTCCTCGCCGCGGCGCAGGAAGAACGCTTCACCCGCATAAAGCATGATCCGGAGTTTCCGACACATGCAATTGACTACTGTCTCCGGCAGGCCGGTGTAGCCATCGATCAGGTAGACTACATCTGCTTCTACGACAAACCGTTCACCAAATTCGACAGGATCCTGCAGACGTACGTTACGACGTGGCCGCGGAGTTTTCCTTCGTTCCTCAAAGCCATGCCGGTCTGGATCAAGGAGAAAATCTGGGTCCCCCAGGAGATCAAAAAGCGGCTTGGATACAATGGGGAAGTCCTGTTTTGTGAGCATCATCTCTCCCATGCGGCGAGCGCATTTCTTGTCTCCCCGTTCGATGAAGCAGCGATCCTCACGATGGACGGCGTGGGGGAGTGGGATACGACAACCTATGGCGCCGGCCGGGGAAACGATCTTCAGCTTTTCAAGTCGATGAAGTTTCCACATTCGTTAGGTTTGTTCTATTCGGCCTTCACCTCTTACCTCGGATTCCGGGTGAACAGTGCAGAGTATAAAGTAATGGGCCTGGCTCCGTACGGCAGGCCGTTGTATTACGACCTCATCGTGAAGCATCTCATCGATGTGAAGGAGGACGGGAGCTTCAAACTTAACATGAAATATTTTATTTATGACCGGGCACTGAGAATGACCGGGAAAGCGTTCGAACAACTCTTCGGACAACCGGGGCGCGCACCCGAATCCGGGCTGGAGCAGTTCCACAAGGATGTGGCAGCAAGCCTCCAGAAAATCACCGACGAAGTTGTCGTGAAGATGGCGAACCACGTCTACACTGAAACAAAACTTCCCAATCTCTGTCTCGCGGGAGGCGTCGCGCTGAATTGTGTGGCGAACAGCAAGCTTCTTGCCCAGGCGGCGTTCAAGGAAGTCTTTATTCAGCCCGCGGCGGGAGACGCGGGCGGCGCAATCGGAGCGGCGTTCTACATCTACAACACGCTGCTCGGCAACAAGCGCGAATACGTCATGAGCAACGCATTCCTTGGCCCGGAATTTTCCGACGAAGAAATTGCCCAATGGCTCGACAGCATCGGCGCCAGCTACCGGCGTCTTGACCGGCGACAGCTGCTTGAGGTAGTCGCGAGGAACATTGCAGACCAGAACGTCGTCGGCTGGTTTCAGGGAAGGATGGAGTTCGGGCCGCGGGCGCTTGGCGCGCGAAGCATCATCGCCGATGCCCGCAATGCAGAGAACTGGCAGCGGGTGAATCTGAAGATCAAATTCCGGGAAAGCTTTCGTCCGTTCGCACCAACGGTTCTTGAAGAGCGCACGGCGGAATATTTCGACTTCAACCGGCCGAGTCCCTACATGCTCTTCGTGGCGCAGGTGCGTGAAGACAGGCGGGTTGTTCCTGCGATTACGCACGTGGACGGCTCGGCGCGATTGCAAACGATAAAACGTGAAGACCACCCGTTATACTATGATCTGATTTCGGAGTTCGGGCGGCAGACGGGGTGTCCGGTGGTCATCAACACGTCGTTCAACGTGCGCGGCGAGCCGATCGTCTGCACGCCGCAGGACGCCTTCCGCTGTTTCATGCGGACGGAGATGGATTACCTCGTGATCGGGTCGTTCGTGATCGATAGGAAAGAGATGAAACCGGTCGATGGAGACGTTGAGCGGAAGAAGGTATATACGCTGGATTGAAATTGAAGGAGAAGTATTTTATGATTATCTTTAATAAAACGAGGTGAATATGACAACAAAAGAATTGTTACAAAAGGAAATAGAGCAGGTTCCAGAGTCCTTTCTCGAGGAGGTTCTTGATTTCGTCTTTTTTTTGAAGTCCAAGATTGTCAGGGAAAAGCTTGATCTGGGCATCGCCAGCGAATCCTCACTGCAAAAGGATTGGCTTTCACCGGTGGAGGACAAGGCGTGGCAAAATTTGTGAAGGGGGATATTGTTGTTGTACCGTTTCCATTCTCTGATCTGACTCAATCGAAACGAAGGCCAGCGTTAGTTCTTGCAAGTTTAGAAGGCGATGACGTCATATTATGCCAAATTACAAGCAAAACGATGAAAGATAGTTACGCCATTGGGATAGATGAGAAAGACTTCGTAACCGGCGGACTAAACCAATCAAGCAATGTAAGGCCAAACCGAATTTTCACTGCGGATAACCGTATTATCCTATACCGTGCTGGATCCTTGAAGCAGGAAAAACTGACCGAGGTTGTGGAAAAAGTAATTCAAATCATAAAGAGTTAAACACGATCAAGAGTTCGGTGAAATTCCTCAAAAACCTTTCTTCCCGCCTCCCCATCTTCGGTGAACTCTGGGCATTCATGCGGGTCAGGAAAAAGTGGTGGATTGGACCCATTATTCTTGTGTTGCTGGTGCTCGGATTGATCGTCGTGCTTACCGAGGGCTCGGCGCTTTTGCCGTTTCTTTATCCATTGTTCTAGGGGCAGCAATCTTTGAGAATTACCATTTCCCATCCTACGTGGTAAAAGTTATTTGTTATCAGTTATTAGTTATTGGTCTGTTGAACGTTGTGAACGCGCAGACGTTTAACGGATTCAAATCAAAAGTGGAAGGCGCATCTGACAGCCTCGTTGCATCAAAGGTAATCACCGACTACATCGCAGTTCATTCCATTCCCATCGTCGAAGATTCGCTCGTCCATTTTGTCTACAGAGGAAAAGGGATCGCGGTTGCCTTCCCGGGAGAGATGAACGGCTGGAATCCTTCGTTCGGTATTGCAACGCGCGTACGTGGAACGGATCTTTTTTACCGCACGGACACCGTTCCCGTCGATGCTCGCGTCGAGTATAAGCTCTGGGTCGACAGCGCGTGGATGCTCGATCCGGCGAACCCGCGCAGGGCAATGGGGGGTTATGGAGAAAATTCGGACGTCCGGATGCCGGAGTACGAGCCTTCATCCTGGATCGACCCAGACACCGATCGCCCGGAGGGGAAGCTCGACACCCTGTGGGTTGAAAGCAAATTTCTGCATCTCAGACATGCAGTGATCGTTTACACGCCCGCCGCTCAGCCAGGTGGGTCGGAACAAAACTTCCCACTCGTACTCGTTACGGATGGCATCGACTATCTCGCGTTCGGAAAAATGCATATCACTATCGACAGGCTTCTCGATTCCAATCGTATCCA
>DASYTP010000093.1:0-8442 GCA_036002145.1 Bacteroidota bacterium
CGGATCCGATGCATACCGCAGCACAGGAACTTGCAACCGGCGTTTGACGTGAGCAAGAAACACTTTCAACGACATCCGCTTCTGCAATTCACCTATCGCTCCCGCCCCATACCGGCTGCTCACGTTAGCCAGGTCGTACACGTCGTACGCTACTTCCTCGTATGGGTGCGCAACGCGCATGGCACGCAGCACAGCGTCCAGCCTCCATGCCGGTGCAATCATCTCCAGGCGGACTTCGTCCGCCGATTCGTTCTTTCCGACACGTCCGGTGAACGGCCTTGTACCCTGCCCCGGCCTGAATGTCCCCACCCCCCTCGCCCGGAACGAACAGCGTTCATAGTTGCCGATGACGCCGGCGCCTTCCGCCGACATGGCCGAGATGAGGTGCTCCACACTTTCCTCCGGCGCATACACGACAATTTTCTTGTCGATGCGATGTTTCTGATCGAGCACCTCGACTTCTTGAAGCCCTATTCGTTCCGCAAGCGAAAAGCTGACGCCATTGTGCGTGAAATCCAGGTTTGTATGCATTGTGTACAGGTCAATACCCAGCTTTATCAGCTCCGAGAGTAGCCGGCCCATCCTGCTGCCGGTATTGACTGCACTGGCAGCCTGGAATATTAACGGATGATGACTGATGATGACATCGATATTTTTCTTGCGAGCTTCCCGTATCAGCGCGTCGGTAATATCGAGAGTAACGAGGATTTTGTTCACCTGACGCCGGCCTGATCCGATTTGAAGTCCGGTATTGTCACGCTCCCAGGCCAGCTCTTCCGGCGCCCACGACTCGAGTATGTCCTGAATTTCGCGGAGGAGCATTCACCCCTGCGTTATGAGAAAAAAAACGTCCCGTTGATTGCGGGACGACCTGTGAAGTTCGGGATGTACGGCTGCTGAAGTTTTCCGGTTGATGGCGGGTATTGGTAATACTCCGATCATCAGAAATCTCACCACTGCATTCTGATGAAGAGTATGTCCCGACACATCAACCATACGTAGCCAATATAGATATTTCCTGACAGAAAATCAAGCCAAATGTTTCCGTTCATGCGGCCTACCGAAGGGTGATTACGAATTCGCTGCCGGTTTATCAGCCCCGACGTCCCGGAGTTTCACGATCTGCTTCTCAAGCGCATTAATGTTTTCATTCAACCGCATGAGAAGGGCCTTTTCATCGTCCCTGCTCGGCTGGCGCAGCATGATATCCGAGCTTATCTTAATGGCTGCCAGAGGATTATTAAACTCGTGACACATCGTCACAATAAGTTCCTGAACGCCGTCGGCCCGCCGCTGCGCGATCATTTTGTTTTTTTCTGCTTCAGCGATCCGCCTTTTCAGGCGCACTCGCTCCAGAACACTCACGATCGTCCTTGGCAAGACGGTATCAATTGCTTCGTCTTTGACGATGTATTCTTCGACACCGTATTTCATTGCTTCGACAGCAATGCGAAAATCCTTGTGAGCGGTCAGAAGAATCGTGGGGAGATTTGTTTTTGTTTCGTACATCCGGCGGAGAATTTCAAGGCCGTTCGTGCTCGGGAGGTAATAATCCAACAATGCGATGTCGAAACGGAGATTACCCGAAAGATGCTCAAAAGCAGTTTCTTCATCGCTGGCCCACGTGACGTCAAAAGTATGTTCCTGGAAGGAACGCAGGAAGTGTTTCGTTATGGAAACATATTCCGCATCATCCTCGATGAACAAGATATTTATCGTGCTTGTCGACATTTCATATCCTCATTTCCTTCCAATTATACCATTTATTGTTCAAACTTGCAAGATGCATGCCCAATCCACATGATCGGGGTTAGGATCATCTTCCTCTGTGAGAGGCGAAAGCCGCGGAAAGCATTCGCCATGAACTCGGCAATGTCGCATTTGGGCAAAAACCGGGCTGCGATCGGGAAAAATACGGGTAATATGCATTCATGACATTTTGATTGACTTTGATCGCGTAATTGATTAGATTTAAACGTTTTCGTTAAGAAAGTCAGAACCTATCGTTGTTAATAATGACCGGTCGTGACGCACTGAATATATTTAATCGTGCCGTCGTTCGAGTCAATTCGAGCGATGGTATCATTGTTGCAATTGGGATTGGCGCGCTTATCCTGGGCTTTCTGGTCGATGTTTTTCTCGTCAGACTTATTTGTGTCTTGGTTGTCGTCGGCGCCGGGATATTGGTGTACGCAGTGTTGCACTCCAGGCAGAATGAAGGTGGGGTGGGCGCACCGACTCCAGGTGCGTTGAATAACTCACAATCTCAGAAGGATGAAATGAAGAAATTGGTTTTCGATGATTTTCAATCATTTCCGGGGGGAAAATACGTGGTTGAGAGCGATTCGCGGTCTCTGAAGGGAAGGGAGGATCAGCTACTGGCGCTCGATCACCCGAAACCGTCCCCGTCGAATTCCCGCCTTCATGGGTCGCCTTCGGTCAAGCCGGAGGTGCAGTCCGTCCCGCGGGACTTTCAAGTGTCCGATTTCTACGACGTCGATTCTGCGATTTATAGGGGGGATGCTGAGCCCAGGACTGAATTTGATTTCTTGTTGAACAAAGTCCTCGGACTGATAAAGGAAGTTGTCATTGCCGATACCGTTGCGTTCTTTTGGGCGAATCGGGAGAAGCGGCAAATGGTGATGGAAGCGCGGGTCACCGACAAGAATTCGTTCATGGCGTCCCGCCGATTTCCCATGGGACATGACCTCGTAAGCAAGGTGGCAGAGAGCGGTAAGCCGATGCTCCTGAGTGAAGTCAATTCGATTTCAGAGTCGGAACTTCTTCGGTATTACGATTCCCCGGCAGCCATTCAATCGTTCGTCGGCGTACCGGTGTTCTATTCCAACCCGAGAGAGACGTCTGCAGTCGAGCAGCCGGTGGCTGTGATCGCAATCGACAGCAGGGTCGAAGATCAGTTCGGGCAGGAAACACTCTCGCTTCTCGGGCAATACACGAAATTGGTTTCCGCTCTTATCAAGACCTATAACGATAAGTACGATCTTCTTCTTGATGCCGAACTGCTGAAATCAATCCGGCGGTTGCAGGAGAAGGTCCGAAACGATTTTTCAATGAACACGATACTCCAGATTCTCGCCGAAGAAACCTCGAAACTGGTGAACCTCGATTTTCTCTCGATTGTCTTGTATGATGATTCCGCACACGCGTGGGTCGCCGGCAAGGTGGTAAACCGCACGAATGAAAGCTACCTGATTTCACAACAGGCGATTGAGTTTCCGTCCAGCATTGTGGGAGAGACCATCAAACATAATGCCCATCGTCAGGTCGATAACCTCGAGATGCCGGCCTTGCCCCGGTATTTTGCGGGCGAGAAATTCCCGTTGAAGGGTTCGTTCGTGTCGGTGCCCGTCAGTTCGCTGAACAAATGTTACGGCGCTCTGAACCTTGAGAGCCGCGACAAGTACAATTTCGGTCGACAGGATATTGAAATACTCTACCGGCTGGCAGAGAACACCGCATCGGCGCTCGAATTGCTCTACATGCAGGAGGTCATCAGCGAATATGTTATCATCGATGATGCGACGGGATCATATTCGAAAAAATTCTTTCTCCAGCGCATGGACGAAGAGTTGTTGCGCGCGGAAGAAAACGGAACGGAACTCTCGCTCGTCTTTGTCACTATCGACAAAGCAAGTGAGATTGCGAGCCGATATGGAGAATCAGGGTTCGAACGGGTGATCATCACACTCTCCAAAGCCGTTCGTGCAAGTGTGCGGGTGTACGACATCGTCGGCCGGCACGACTATAACCGGCTCGGCGTCATGCTGCTGGACACCGCCGCGAACGATGCATACGTCTGGGCGGAAAAAATCCGGAAAAATGTCTCCGCCCTCGTCATTACTCTTGAGGGAAAAAGCTTCTCCATCACGATCAGTACGGGTGTCTGTGGCGCCCTGGATGGCATGAAAAAGGAAGAGTTCGTCGGTAATACGCTTGCGGTGCTCAATAAGGCGGCAGATGCAGGTGGAAATGTCGTCAGAGTATTTTAATTCATAGATGAAATAGGAAGGGCTATTCATGGCAAAACAGCAATCATTCGCAGACAAGGCCGCAAAGGCGGCAGCGCAACCGGGAAAAAAGTGCCCGAAGTGCGGTGCAATCAAACAACCGGTATTGTACGTCAGCTCAGAACCTTCGCGGCATGGGAGTATACGCTTTGGCCACCGCCGCGTGCAGGTGTGTAAATGTAACGAAAAAGAAATTTACGCCTGACCATTCACCCTTGGGTGTCTTTAGATTTGACGGCTCGACACACTTGGTGGGGCATTCCGGATGTTGAGTTCACCCGGAATCCGGAATCACGGAATTGGAGGCCGGGGCCGTAGAACTTCAGTACGTCCGGAACATCGCAACCACGTTATGCGTTTCAAGAACGGAGGGAGGTTGCTCACAATCTGCCTCAATGAATCAATTCGCACACAATTACAGGTATTCTCATGTTCTTGGGGAAAGTTGTCGGAACTGTCTGGGCAACTCGCAAAGATGAAGAATTGGTCGGACTGAAATTTCAGATAGTCAAGCATGTCGGCCTTGACTACAAATTGAAGGACTCCTTCGTTGTTGCGGTCGACACCGTCCAGGCGGGGGTTGGTGATGTCGTCCTCGTCTGCAGCGGAAGCTCGGCCCGCCAGACCATGATTACAAAAAACAAGCCCGTCGATGCCGTCATCATGGCTGTCGTTGATAAGCTCGACGTCGAAGACTAAGTGCATGTTCTTCGCCAAAGTCATCGGAACGGTCTGGGCGACGCGCAAGGATGAACACCTCGAGAGTTTTAAACTGCAGTTCATCCAGCCTTTGAACGCACGGCAGGAGCATGTCGGGGATCCGATTGTTGCAGTCGACACCATCGGAGCAGGAGTCGGTGAGACGGTTCTCTACATTACCGCGCGCGAAGCGACGATACCGTTACCCGTCGAGATGGCTCCGGTGGACGCGAGTATTATCGGGATCGTGGATCGAATTGATACAGACGGCGGCGAATGGATCAAGTAAGGTTACCGGACTTTTCGTAATGCAGGCATAGCACATGGCAAAGGTTACCAAACAATACACCAATAGAGAGAGCCAATCTCTCGACAAATACTTGCAGGAGATCGGCAGGGTCGAGCTGCTTGACCCCGAGGAAGAGATTGACCTCGCCCGGCGCATCAAGAAGGGGGATCAGAAGGCGCTGGAAAAACTCACGAAAGCAAATCTGCGCTTTGTTGTCAGCGTTGCGAAACAATACCAGAACCAGGGTCTTTCTCTCGGCGATCTTATTAACGAGGGAAACCTGGGCCTGATCAAGGCTGCGAAGCGATTCGATGAGACGCGAGGATTCAAGTTTATTTCATACGCGGTATGGTGGATTCGCCAATCGATATTGCAGGCGCTTGCCGAACAGTCTCGTATCGTTCGGCTGCCGTTGAACCGTGTCGGTGCGCTGAACAAGATCGGGAAGGCATTCAGCACTCTCGAGCAGGAGTTCGAGCGTGAGCCAAGCGCGAGCGAGCTGGCCGAGGAGCTCGATATGTCGCTCTTCGAAGTCGCCGACACGCTGAAGATCTCCGGTCGACATCTCTCGATGGATGCGCCGTTTGCGCAGGGCGAAGACAACCGGCTGCTCGACGTCATCCAGGATGAGCGCACGCCGCTCCCCGATCATTCGCTCATCAAGGAGTCGTTGAGCAAAGAGGTCGAGCGAGCGCTCGGTACTCTCACCGAGCGTGAGGCCGAAGTGATTCGCCTGTATTTTGGGTTGGGCCGTGAACACTCTCTCACGCTCGAGGAGATCGGAGAAAAGTTTCAGCTCACGCGTGAACGTGTCCGGCAGATCAAGGAAAAGGCGATCAGACGCCTTCGCCATGCTTCCCGCAGCAAACAGCTAAGGGCATACCTGGGGTAATCTACACATGTCCGTGCTTCCGATTCATACCTACGGCGCCCCCGCTCTGAGAAAACGGGCAAAACCCGTCACTGAGGTCACCGATGAAATGGTCAAGCTCGTGATGGATTTGTACGACACGATGCACGCTGCCTCCGGCATCGGACTTGCCGCCACACAGGTGGGCAGTCTCCGCCGCATCGTCGTCATCGATCTTTCGGATACCGAGGAGATGAAAGACTTCAAGCCGCTGACACTGATAAACCCGGAAGTACTCTCGCAGGAAAGAGCATGGACGATGGAGGAGGGCTGCCTCAGCATCCCCGGCGTGCGCGATGAGGTGGAACGTGCGGAGAAGATACGTGTGCGATTCAGAGATACCCAGTTCAGGAACGTGGAGCTTGAAACCGAAGGTTTGCTGGGGCGTGTCATCCTCCATGAGATCGACCATCTCGACGGAGTGCTGTTCATCGACCATCTCCCCGCTGCAAGAAAAAAACTCCATCAGAAGGAGTTGAAGCAGATCCAGCGCGGCGAAATGGATGTAAATTATCCGGTTGTAACGTTGGCACCAGTTTCCGTGTAACGGAAGCAAACTTTCCGGAGTGGGTGAGATGCGAATCGTTTTCATGGGTACGCCGGAGTTCGCCGTCCCGAGTCTGAGAATCCTCCTCGAGAACGACTATGAGATCTGCGGGGTGGTGACCGCGCCTGATAAGCCGGCGGGAAGGGGACAGCAGGTTTCTCCATCAGAGATTAAGGTCTTTGCAAGCCGGTATCGCCTGACGATTTTCCAACCGGAGAAGTTGCGCGATCCGGAATTTGTCGAAGCCTTGAAATCCCTCCGGCCTGAGGTGTTTGTTGTCGTCGCGTTCCGGATACTGCCCCCTGAAGTTTTCACGATCCCGGCTCGTGGAGCGTTCAATCTCCACGCTTCGCTACTGCCGAAATTCCGCGGCGCCGCTCCGATCAATTGGGCGATTATCCGCGGGGAGAAGGAAACGGGCGTGACGACGTTCTTCCTGAAGGAGACGGTGGATACCGGGAACGTTATTTTGCAGGCCCGCGTCCCGATAGGAGAAAATGAAACGGCAGGCGAGCTGCATGACAAGCTCGCAGACGTAGGCGCGGAGATCGTTCTGCATAGCGTGAGAATGATTGAGCGCGGCAGTGCAACGCCGAAGCCTCAGGACGATGCGCTGGCCTCGTCTGCACCGAAAATCTTCAAGGAAGACTGCAGGATCGAATGGGAAAAAAGTGCAGGTGAAGTGCACAATTTTATTCGCGGGCTGTCACCGAAACCGTGCGCCTACACATTCCATGGAGACACGTCATTGAAGATACTCAGGTCCGGAAACGTCGGGCACGCCCGCCGGGGTGCACCCGGCGCGATTCTCCAGGCAGATGATCGGCTCGTCGTCGCTGCACGCGATGGAGTGGTCGAGATTCTCGAGCTCCAGCAGGAGGGAAAAAGAAAGCTCCCGTCATCAGAATTCCTGCGAGGATATCGGTTATCGGCGGGAGATAAACTTTCTTAATCAGTCGTTCTCATCAGTACATGCGTGAAATTGCAATCATCCTCTCCCTCTCCATCATCCTGGCGCTGGCATATAACGCGTTCTCCCCGAAGGGTCTATCCTTGATCCGGGTTGAACCGCTGAAGCAGCTTGTATCGGATTCAACGCTTTTCTCCCCGACCGGGACGGATACCTCCGGTACACCGGCAGGACCGCCGGACACCGCGAAATGGAGCTCCATCAAAGTCATCGCCCCTCTCCACGATCGTGCGTTGCGAAATCCCGACTCCATGAAAGCGGTGGTCAAAAAAGGGAACGAAGCGACGGTCTACAGGATCATCTCTCTCGATCAATTGAATCGCTTACTCAAAGCCCGGCGTGGTTTCCTCATCGACGCCCGGAATGAGGAGGATTATCTCAAAGGACACATCAAGGGTGCGCACAATGTGTACGGTCAGGAGCCGGAGAAGCATGTCGAACATCTTGTGCAGATTCCTCGGGACACGCTGGTCGTCATATATTGCAACAACCCGGAGTGTCACCTCGGAAGATTCCTTGCCGAGTTCATGGCAGTCATGGAATTTAAGAATATGGTGCTCTATGACGATGGCTGGGACGGGTGGGAAAAAGCAAAAATGCCCGTAGACAGCACTATCGTGAACTTCTGAATCCATCATGCTGACTATGTTATCCAACAAGTATTTCCTGGCTTTGGCCCGACTGGTCCTGGGAGTTGTGTTTATTATCGCAAGCATCGATAAGATTGCCGCACCCGACGCCTTTGCCGCGAATATTGCGGCATATAAGCTCGCCCCCTACGCGGCCGTCAATTTCGTCGCCCTCGTGATGCCGTGGATTGAGCTGCTGTGCGGGGTTCTCCTCATCTCCGGGGAGTATGTCCGGGGAAGTTCCGCCCTCATCTCGATCCTGCTTGTAATGTTCATCGTTGCTATGGTGAGCGCACTCGCGCGGGAAATGAAAATCGATTGCGGCTGTTTTGGAAAAGAACACGCGACGCCTGTAAGCTGGATGAAAGTC
>DASYTP010000094.1:0-25466 GCA_036002145.1 Bacteroidota bacterium
GATGGACAGACCACTCACAACGGAAGCCACGCAACCGACGTTCAGCGATCGCATCGTGAATAACGCGATGTATTACCAGCACGATCCCCGCGTGCCGGTGACATCACTGTCGATCGTCTATCACGGCGCCGGCTTTCAACAGGAAGGCGGCGCACAAACCGGTCTTGCAAAGGTAACGGCCAGAACCCTTTTCCGCGGAACGCCGAAGCTCACGCGAGGAATGATCTCAAAGCAATTCGAGCTGCTCGGGGCGACGGTGGAAGCGCATGTTTCGGAAGCCGACTTTATTATTTCAATATCTTCCTTTTCAAAACATCTCTCCGAAGTACTGCACCTGCTTGCAGAAATCATCCGCGATGCGGAGTTTCAACAAGCTGAGCTGGATCTTGTCAAAAAACACGAGTTGAACAGTATGGAAGCGGCGTTGCAGGATCACGACCGTGTGCTCAGTGCAGCGCACGAGTACGTGCTCTACGGGCGGGATACGTTCGGGAAACTGGGGTCCCGGTCGGCGATCCGTGACATGACCAGAGAACACGTGATGGCGTACTTTGGGTCTGTCCGCTCTTGTCCAATCGTGTTTTGCACGGCGATCACAGACCTTTCGCGTGAACACCTGTTGCAACATCTCGATGTCATCCTCGCGGCCAGGCCGACGGACGGATTTACGCTGAGGCCCGAGAAACATTTCCGGAATTCCTCCGGAAGCGAGGCTGTGATTGTTCATTCTGCAGGAGCGTCCAACGACAGGCTTCGATGGTCTCATCGCGGGCTGACGGCATCCGACGAGCGGCGGTTCGACCTTAGCCTGATCATTGACGGACTTGGAAGTTTTGAAGGGTTCCTGTTCGACCAGCTTCGCAACCGGCGCGGGTGGTGTTACGGGGCGTATGCCTCCGTCATGCAGCCAACCACACGTCCGGGCAGAGTGGCGTACTACGCCGATCCTTCGGCGGAAACGTCGGACAAACTCATCCCGGAAATGCTCCGCCTTCTTCACACCTTCCCCGACGAGAGTGATTTCAAACAACGGCTTGCGGAACGAAATGAGACGTTTAAGAACCGCTATGCCTACCAGCTGGAAATCAAGAAAAAATTATGGAATGAAGTCAACCGCGACCGGTACGGGATTCCGATCCTCGATCGAGGTGAATATGTCAAGCGCATCGATGCTGTGAATTATTCAACGGCAAGGAAAGTCATCGGGGAGGTGTTCGACCTTCGGAATCTCACCATGGTGTTCTATGGCGATGCCGATAGGCTGCAGAAGATCTTACACCATGCCGCGCCGGGAATAACGCCGGTCGTGCTCGGGCAAGAAGTACTGACTTCATAAACTTCGTCCCGTCCCGCGGCAAACGGAACACCCGCGTCGACGTCAGGTATACATCAACTCGCCGTAGTCTTTTGCACTTTTCTCCCACGTAAACCTTGCCGCCTGCGCCGCCGAAGAAATCCGTCGCCATTCATCCGGCCGTTGAATGAATATGTGAAACGCTTCTTCCAGCGTGCGAAGCATTCCATCCACTTGAGCTGTCGGGTTCGCTCCCGAGAATGTGAACCCATCTACTCCGTGCCGGACGGTGTCCCTCAACCCGCCGACGGCGTGTACGAGACACGGCTGCCCCTCCCTCATGGCGACCATCTGGCTGATACCGCACGGTTCGAACGAGCTCGGCATGAGGAAGAGCGTGCCGCTCGAGTACAGCGCGTTGGCAATTGCTTCAAAATATCCCCTGACAAAGAGCAGCCGATCATGCTTCCGGGACGCGTCGAGCATGAGCCGTTCGTATTCCGGCGTCCCGCTTCCGAGAACGATGCTTACCCCGTCGTACGAGCTGACGATCTTCATGAGTTGCCCGATGGCGGGTGTACCTGTGCCGTCCGGCTCGAATAGTATTTTCACTTTCTGATCGACGATGCGCGCGACAGCGGTCAATAACAGTGCTGGTTGAAGTGTCTGCATGGACGTCAGCTTCCTGAGCAATTCATCGTTGCACTCATCGTGACGCTTTTTCTCGACGGAGACAATCTCGCCTTGGACGAGCCCGCAAATCTCGGCAAACGATAGTCGGCGTGGCGTCCGGGGGTTAGGATATTCACATCCGTTGAGAATGCCGAATAAGCGGTTCTCCCGTTTTGCCGCCCGGAGAATCTTTTCCAGCCCTTCTCCTCCATAGAATCCCCGCGAATGATCACTCGGCTCCAGGATCTCTTCTGCATACGTGGGCGAAACCGTATTCACCTTGTCTGCGTATCGGATACCGGCGGCCATCGGAGTATAACACGGGGTGGCGTAGCGGGGATCCACCCAATCCGCACTCTCCTTCCGATCCCGGAAGATCCCGGGGAACCACGTTTCGACGGATGACTCGTGGCCGCGCATCGGCCGTGTCCCCTGGATGGCAAGATTGTGAATTGTAAACGCGGTGCGGATACCTTTGCAGTGAGTGAACGCCGGATGAAGTTCGCGCAGTAAAAAGTATGTCGCTGCGTGCCAATCATGTAAATGAAGAACTTCCGGGAGATCGATGGATTTCAGTAATTGACCGACTGAAGAGCAGAAGACAGCATACTTCGTTGCGTCACGCATGAACGGAGTCTCGGGAGGATCGTTGAAGTAAATTGAATCGCCGCGGATCAGATCATGCTCGATTGCGTAATGCTGCACACCCTCGCTCGGCTCCCTACCTCCGATTTCCCAGACGTCCGCTTCCAAACGTTTGCCCCCGAATGGGAATGAGACCCGGGTCAGGAGATTCGATGTGTTTCGTTGATGCAGGAATCCATACGACGGGGTAACGACCGTTACCCGCCAGCCAAGGCCTACCAGCGCTCGCGGCAAATCCCTGACGACGTCGCCGACACCGCCCACTTTCCCCCCCACCAGCGCATCGTTCTCCGATGCAACCATAATGACATGCTTAAGGTTGGGCGTCATACTCGATTGCCGGTAAAATTCCAAATCCCAAAAAACAAATTCCAAAACTCAATTATCAAAGGAATCATTCTTAAAATTCTGATTGGAAATTGGCAATTGGAATTTATTTGAGATTTGGTGCTTGTAATTTGGGATTTGTTCTCGGAGAGGCTGGAACTTGGTTCGCTAAATCACCGTGCCATCGGGTATCACAGCATTTTTCATTACGACGACAATCCCTCCGCGAATCCAGTATCCTTCCTGCTCACACTCGGCTTTTCGAGCGTTTGCATTGTTGATGATCTTCACATTCTTTCCAATCCGTGCGTTCTTATCGATAATCGCCTTGCGGATTACAGAGTTTGCGCCGATGCCGACAGACGGTATGCCCGATATGAGATCATTCCCGCGTTCGAGGTCGGACTGGTAGTAATCCGCGCCCATGACGAGTGTATCGTGGATGGTGACATTATCCTCCAATCGTGCGCGAATTCCAATAATAGAATTTTTCACCTCTCCCGTCTTGACAATGCAGCCGTCGCAAATCATCGTCTCTTGCATTGCGCAGTCGAGAACCTTTGACGGCGGCAAAAACCGGGCATGTGTATAGATCGGAAATTCGACGTCGAAAAAGCTGAAGGAAGGCTTCGGTTGCTTGACCAGTCCGAGATTTGCCTTGTAAAAGGTTTCAATTGTTCCGATGTCCTCCCAGTAACCTTTGAACAGGTATGCCTGCACATTGCGCGTGTGAATTGCGGCGGGAATAATGTCATGACCAAAATCCTTGTGCCCGGGAATTTTCAACAGTTCTTTCAGCACGTTCTGTTTGAACAGATAAATTCCCATCGAAGCGGCGTACGGCATGTGCGCGGCAGAGACGGGTTCAAGCCCCAGCCGTTGCGTATCGACTTGCATCGCTCGCAACGCGTCGCCCTTCGGCTTCTCCTTGAAATCGACGACGCGTCCCTGTTCGTTGATGTCCAGGAGGCCGAATCCCGAAGCCCGGGCTTCGTCCACGGGCACGACGGAAAGCGTCACGTCGGCATTCGTTTCCAGATGATGCTGAAGGAAGAGCCGGTAATCCATCCGGTAAAGGTGATCACCGGAAAGAATCAGATACTCGTCGACCTGCCACGGATCGGTTACCCACAGGGTCTTTCGCACGGCATCAGCGGTTCCCTCAAACCAATCCGGACTCTGGGGCGTCTGTTGCGCAGCCAGGACATCGACGAACCCCCGAATGAACGGAGCAAACCGATACGTATCGGCGATATGCCGATTCAGGGAGGCGGAGTTGAACTGGGTGATGACGAAAATCTTCAGCATCCCGGAGTTGATACAATTACTCACCGGAATGTCGATCAGCCGGTATTTCCCGGCGAGCGGGAGCGCGGGCTTCGCACGGTGCTTCGTGAGCGGATACAACCGCTCGCCTCGTCCTCCCCCTAAAATCATTGTCAATACGTTATTCATATCACTTCTTCCGTGTCAGCCGGCTGGTACTTTGGATTCCGATGGTGAACGGGAAGCATTGAGGTATTGCCTGAGATCTTTCATCCGATATCCGGAGCGCGCGCCGAGTTGTTTCAACTGCCGGCAAACATCGCTCACCAGTTTTTGCTGATCCGGTTCCTGCTGGAGGGTTCCCACCTTCGCGATTTCGCCAATGCCCGCAACAATCGATAGCCATTCAATGAGCTCCTCAAAATTCTCCTTGCTGAAGTACTCGACACCCTCGTAGGTATTGACTCCCACAAGGGCCCGTACGCGCGGATCATCAAACATTACCGCCAGCGGTACCAGCGACTTCATTTCTACCACGTCTGAAAAGACACGCTCGAACGATATCATCACTCCGAGAAGCTGAAGATCGCGCTCGTGACGTATGACTTTCCCCATCAGGAAATGGTCGAGTACTTGACGACCGCCGCAAACCGTGCTCAGCCGGCGACAAAGTATCCAAGTAAACAATAAGAAGACTGCACGATTTCGAGATTCCGGAGTTTCCCGGCGAATTGATTGTCCCGCGTGAAACTCCCCATCGGGCCGAGCCTTTAAGAACTGCTCTGCTGCAGTCAAGTCATTAATAAATTCTTCGTGCGATAGGCCTGCCGTAGAATCGGCCATCCTGCAGAATCGAGCCGCTTCGCGAATGATCGTTCGTCGGTTCATCGCTATGCGTTCGAAGATGCCTTTACGCTCTGCCGGTCTCGGTGTTGTGCCAAACCAAAGCCGGTCCACCTGACTCAACATATTCTCGCCGATCAATTCACGGAACGCGGCATGAAGGGGGACAAGCTTCATTTCCCTCAACGACTGGTCTATGTCCGGCACCGCGCGTCCTTCGAGCCAGCCTGCCAGGCTGGCGACGTCTCCCTCGTTGTCTATGACTTCTTTGAAATCCAGGAATAACTGGTACTCAAATCCCCTCAGGCTCAGGAACATTGCCGGCCCGCAAAGCTCCTTACCGGACCGGAGGAACAAAAGTCTCGACCTGTGTTCCCGCAAGATGTAGAAATGCCGTTCATCTGCGCTCAGACCGAGAGCATCACCGACGCTTCGCCCCGAGCTGGCGCCTCCATCCGATTGCACTTTCGCGACACTTCTCCCAATCGTCCCGGTGGCTGCTTCATACTTGTTGTTATAACAAAATAGCATTCGCGCTTCAGCCGCGCGGTTCGAGTAGCAGATAACATTGTCATTGACATTGCCGTTCAGATCGTGGAATTCATAAAGTTCAAAGCCGCCAACTTCGCTGAAGAGCCATCGTTTCTCAAGGATCGGGAAAACCTCCCGCTCGTGACGTTCGACTAACGATCGGTCCGGAGTCTCATCGTAGTATGCCCGGCGGTATTCCATCCCGTACTTTTCCGTGAATCCCTCAATCTGGCCGTGCGCGAACATCGGAAGCCCGGGCAGCGTTATCATCATGACGGCAATGCCGAAGTACTTATCATCCTTGCCGAATTGCTCGACCGCAGTCCGCTCGTCAGGGTTGCTCATGAAGTTTACATATCGCTTGAGGATCTGGGGGTTGAACGAAAGCGTATTGGCGATAAGCTCGCGATATTTCGCGTTTTCCTCTTTCATCATCATGTTCATGAACGCACTATTATAGACGCGGTGCATGCCGAGCGTGCGCACAAAATACCCTTCGAGCAGCCAGAACGCTTCCGCGAGCAGCAGGGTGTTCGGCAGCTCGCTGTTGATCCGGTCGACAACCTCACGCCAGAATTCGTTGGGTACCTGCCTGTCGAAATCCTCTTTGATCATGGCGTGATCGGCCCGCGAAGGAATGTCGCCGCCGCTGCCGGGCTGAGGATACCACAGGCGCTGGAAATGTTGCTTCGTGAGCACCATCGCGGCGTCGAACCGGATCACGGAAAATTTTCTCGCGACGTGGAAGATTGCCCCGATGACTGCCTCCCGGACCTCCGGCTTGAGAAAGTCGAGCTGGGCAGTGTCGTTCCACGGCGTGTGCGTACCGTCGTTGCCGTGATAGATATACCGTGTGTCTCCGGTGGATCGATCGATGCGCTGAAATACGACTGCCGCATCTCTCCTCGTCCAGTAACCGTCTTCCAGACGAATCTCGACGACAGGGTGCGCCGATAAGTTCGGTCCGGTGAAGGAGTAATTGGGGAATGGGCTGTACGCCGACTGGACGAAATATTCAGGGTGCTCGATAACCCACTTCGAATAAATTCCCACGTGGTTCGGTACCATATCGCCTGCCAGCCGGATACCCTGCTGCCATGCGCGCATGCGCAGGTTTTGGAACGCCTCCTCTCCGCCCAGATCTCCTGCAACTTCGTAATCGAAGATCGAGTACGCCGAGGCAACCGCTTCCGGGTTACCCATCATTTGCTTGATCTTCTGTGAGGCGACGCTGCGTTCCCAGATACCGATGAGCCACAGGGCATTGATTTTCCATCGCGCGAGCTGAGTAAGCTCTTCGTCGGGGATCTGGTCGAGCGTTCTGATCGACCGCTGGTATTTCCGGGCTAATTGATCGAGCCAGACATACGTGTTCTTCGCAATCATGACGACATTTGGCATCCATTCGAGATCGGCAGTGAATCTTTCGTCGTCAATCTCGCCGAATGGCGAAACCCTCGAGTAACGGGGCACGACGGTTTCAGGCGTCGCGCCGGCGAAAACAGTTTTCGACTCTTCTTTGATGAGGTCGCCCGCGCCCGCCATCTTATCGAGAACGCTTCTCGACAACAACATTCCCCAATGCCGCCTGATGTAGCTGAGCTGGCCTGCGAGGCTATGCGGGCTTGCGAGAATAGGCGCACGAAGCAGCTCGAAAATGGATTGACCTCCGGGTCCTGCCGGTCTTTCAGTCTTGAAGAACTCTTGCAACGTGTCGATCACCGATTGATAAGGTGACTGCTCGCGAAGGTGATGATCGTTGAACAACTCCTTAAACGGTGAGAAAGCAGGATTGATGTTTGCGAACCACAGCAAGATCATTTCTTCGAGTGTTACCTCGACGTGGGGCTTCCCGCCGGTTGTTTGCGAGAGGTATTCTTCGAGGGGTAGGATGCCGCGATAGACATCGATTGGTGGAAACAGCCCGCCGAATCTCAATAGAGCAGCAGCCGATTTTTCCCCGCCGAGGAAATCATTCACCTTCGTCGCAGCGCGGGCGAACACCCGCGGGTTCTCGAATTGTTCATATCGCCGCAGCATGAAATGATTGATTTCATCAATAAGGCCCATTGCGTTGAGATGCCCCGCTTTCACCGCATGCTCGGGATGTCGTTCGAGATCGCGAGTGTCGTTTAGCTTCTTGGCGAAGATTCTTACCGAGCGGAAATCCGGAAAAATAACGTTCCCGGTAATCGCATACAACGACTCGTCGAACTGATACTTTTCCCTCACCTCCCTGAGAATGTGAAATTCGAACCGCGGATGGATGCACGTTGTCTCGAACGAGTCCCCTGCCGGGAACAGCCGACACTGGATCCTGATCGGGCGGTCGGAGCTCATGCCTTCTCCCGGTGAAGCTTTGCAACGTGCGACTCGACTTCCCTGGCGATGAGAAATTCGATGCGGTGAACGACCGCATCCGGAGCGCCGTTGCGAAATCTGGACTTGAGTCTCATGTCGCAGATTTCATTCACGTAATCGACGACGACCAAGGTCCCCTCGTCGGTCAACGCAATTTCCGATGAAAAGAAATCCAGCTGGGTGATTCGTTGAATGGTGATCATCACGGTCCGCAATGGCGGGAGCCCGTAGCGGAGTTCATCACCATCGGAAAGGGGAGTGTACTCATGTGTCGTATCGTCCCACCAGCAGAGGATGGTTTCTCCGAACGCGTAGTACACCCTGAACCAGGCCCGTTTGCCGTCAAGGTCTTTCGGATGAATAAACTGCTGCAGCAGGTATTTGTCATCAGGGTGCAGTTTCCGGGCTTCGATCACCGCCTCGAGCGTGCGTGCATTCAACACAACGCCGGTGCCGCCGCCGGTGGTATTTGCCGGCTTGACGACGAATGGTTTCCCCAACTGCTGAAAATCCACAGTCGGGATTTCCACTCCACCGTTCTTTCTGTACGGTGAGAGTATGATCGTGTACGGCACCTGCAAGCCGTTCGTGATGAATTCCAGGTGCATCGTCGCTTTGTCGATCGCATGCCTGACCCGGTCGTGCGGATTTATCACACGAACCGACGGTTGATCCAGCAGACGGACCAGAGCAAGAAACGTCTCATCGACGTCGGAAGCGCGGTCGTAGAAAGCCTGAAAAGAAAGTTCGCCGCGCTGAATGCGAAGAAGCACGTCCGGCAGATTGTGCGGCGTGATCTGATACGTGGAAATATCGCGGCTGCGGCATTCACGTTCGATGCCGCAAATAAAATCATCGTCGAATTCCCATTCCCATGCAATCGCTAATCCGAAGGAGCTCATAGGATTGACTTTGCCTGGGCCATCGAAATAGATTTGCTCTGCTTCATTGCTCCCTGGTCAGGTTCGTTGATGGACCGATCTCCGGACGTGATCGGGGCGAAGGTGCGTTGGGGCATCGATCCGCCGGCGAGCCGGGCGAAGGCATAGACATTGTTCAGGTGTCCGATGAAGGCAAGATCGAACGGTGTCGTTCCACCATGGACGCGCTGGGTTGTTCCATACCACCAGAACCAGTCCGATCCTTCGGCCGCGTACATTTCCTCCCACGCCCTGTGCGCGTACCAGAGTCTGGTGTTGATCCGCGGAGTGTTCACCTTTGATTCGGGCCGTGACACGCCGGAGCCGCCGAGGTCGTCCCGTGCAATTCTCAGATACTCCCATGCCCGGTTTTTTTCTTCGTTGCCGATCCACGTGTCGTAGTTGGCATTGATCCATGAACCCGGGTGTAACGCATCGATCCGTTCCATCGATGAGAGAGGATGTGGAGGAATCATCCTGTCCGGGTTCCCGTGGATATATTCAGACATCGTTACGGTAACAACCTGCCTGCTTGCAAACAGCTCGCTCAATCTGAGATACAGTGAATGGAGGAACTCCTTTCCATCGTTGTCCTGCCTGTACCACTCCCAGGCATTCTCTCCATCAAGAATCACCGTGAGCAGGCGATCGCGACCATCACCGGACGTGGGGAGTTGCAACACGGACTGGACAAAATCGTCAGCTGCATCGATACCCTTCCATGATTGATAGGTGAATCCGATCTTATCAGAGAGAACCGTATCGCGAAAAACAATTGCCAGGTCTTCGCCCACGCGGTACGGATAATACTTGCTGAGATGGGCGGGCGTGGAGCGGGCAAGAATTTGTTCGTCCGTCGCAATCCATTCTATGCCGTTCGTCGAGAACAATTGGATCACCTGCTGGGCGACCGCACCTTCCGCGGGCCACATACCGGAAGGCGCTCGTCCGAATTTCTGGAAAAAATAATCAACGGCTTTCCCCACCTGAACGTCGGCATCCTGCGGAAAATGAAATCGAACCGGCATCGGGGAACCTGGCTGACAGACTTTGGCAAGGTCGCTGTCATACACAAGCGGCAGGATGGGATGGTAGAATGGCGTGGTGATAACGTCGATTTGCCCTTTGCGGGTCCCGGGAATGTACATCATCTTCTTGTGGATGGGAAGTATCGCCGACATCACCTTGTACGTCTCGGCGATCATTCGATGACAGTCTTCTTCGACAATGATCTTCTTAAGCCTGTAGGTGCCGTCGTAATGTTTATAGACGAGGTCTGTTAAATCGATCTTCGTGCCGTTCACGAGACGGACCGGGCGCTCGAGGAAATCAGGGTCGAAGTAAGCGAGGAAAAACCAGAATTTGATATCTCTAAGCTCGTTCTCGGAAAGGGATTCCCGGCGTCCGGCTTTGTCTTTGAGCGTCCTGTACTCGGGAAATCGGGTGAGCATCACGTCGCTGATGTAGAGCGCGTTCCATGGGTTATTCAGCAACAGGCGTTTGTCCTGCTCGTCAAACTCACCAGTCGGCTTCAGCGCGAGATCTATCCACGGGTCGGTTTTACCTTTCCATCGCGCAAGGAATTTTTTCGTGTCGATGCGGGTCCTCTGAACATCGATAAACGGTTTCAATCGCCTGACATAGTACTCTTCAATTTGCACCATCAACGACGACGTCAAATTGAACGTGCAGTGGACGTCGGGATATTCCGACAGGAGCGACGCCATATCGTAGTAATCTTTCGTCCCGTGCGTGCGGACCCACGGACCCTGCAGTTGGTCGAGTTCCGGATCGAGATACGACGGCTGATGCTGATGCCATATGATGTTGAGATACAGCGGCGATGACGCCATTTCGATAGCTGTTGATGAAAGAACCGTGGTTTCAATATACATGTTTGACGAAGAAAACTCAATACAGAGTACTGCGTACTGACTACGGGACGTTCACCATTCATTGTTGGCTTGTGCCGATCAAATACGTATATTTATTGTCATGAAAATAACACTTTGGCAAATACTGAAACTCGCTCGTAATATTAGAGGGGGACTTGACGAACAAACGATTGATCCCGATCCTATCAGACAATTTCAGGGTTGGCTTAAGGATGCGGTGGATGCCAAGCTTATGCTGCCGGAATCGATGGCGCTCGCTACTGCGGGGGCCGACGGGAAGCCATCTGCACGGATGGTATTATTAAAGTCGGCTGACGAGAGGGGTTTCGTGTTTTTCACAAATTACAACAGCCGGAAAGCGAAAGAGCTCGACGCTACCCGGTGGGCTGCGCTCACTTTCCACTGGGTGGAGCTCCACCGGCAGGTCCGCATCGAAGGAACGGCGGCAAGAATCTCCGCAGAGGAGTCGGATGCGTACTTCGCAACACGCCCGCGGGAAAGCCAGTTAGGCGCGTATGCCTCACCGCAGAGCGATATTGTCGCAAGCCGCGAGGCGCTTGATCAGAATTATAAACGCATCGAGGAACTTTACCGGGGCAAACCCATCCCCCGACCTTTTCACTGGGGAGGATACCGTGTTAAGCCGGTGAGCATCGAGTTCTGGAAGGGAAGATTCGGGAGACTACACGACCGGATTCTCTATGATTTGCAACCTGACGGGAGCTGGGGCATCAAACGCCTTGCGCCGTGAAGGTCTGAACCAGGATTTTCTTGATTAATGGATTTCTATGATTGATTAAATTCCCGGTAATCCTCAAATCCTGCCAATCCATGCTCAGACACAACTGGGCTACTCACACTGCAACCGCCTGTCCTTTCATTTCATTCGCGATTTTCTTCAGCGCCTTCTCGATGTTTGGAATGGAATTCGCATATGAGAAGCGCAGATACCCCTCACCATATTTCCCGAAGGCCGCTCCGGCAAGACACGCAACGCCTGCCCGGTTCAACAGGATGTCCGCGAGCTCGCGGGAAGACTTGCCGGTACCCGTAATGTTCGGGAAAACGTAAAAGGCACCGAGGGGACGGAGGCATCGGAATCCATCGATCGCGTTAAGCCCGTCGACAATAAGGTTTCTCCGCTTGTAGAATTCTTTCACCATGTTTTCAACATCCCCCCGCGGACCCGTCAGCGCCTCGATACCGGCCATCTGCGTAAAGCTTGCGGTACAGGAAGTGCTGTTAATCTGCAGTTTCGTGACGTGTTTTGCAAGCTCCTCCGGCATCACCCCGAAACCGAGTCGCCATCCGGTCATCGCATACGTTTTGGAGTACCCATCCAGAATGATCGTTCGCTCCGCCATACCGGGGACGGAGCCGATGCTGAACGGTTTACTTCCATCGTACATGATCCGGTCGTAGATCTCGTCGGAGAGAACGAGGAGATCATGCTCGAGCGCGATTTTTGCAATCGCACGAACGTCATCTTCTTCCAGAATTCCCCCCGTCGGATTATGCGGTGAGTTGAGAATGATCATCCGTGTTTTCTTCGTTATGAGCTTCCTCAGGTCAGCGACGTCGACGCGGAACTCATTCTCCTCCTTCAATTGCAGAGGAACGGATTTGCCACCCACGAAATCAATCGCCGATTCGTAGATGGGAAAGCCGGGATTCGGATAAATCACTTCGTCGCCTTCATCGATGCAGGCAAGGACAACGAAAAACATGATCGGCTTCGCTCCGGGTGTAATAACGACATTCTCCGGCGTCACGGCAATGTTGCGAGTCCTGGAGATGTATTCGGCAATTGTCTTGCGTGCCTGGGGGAGACCGGCAGCAGGACCATAATGCGTGAAGCCGTCGTCAATCGCCTTTTTTGCAGCAGTCTTGATGTTCGACGGGGTGTCGAAATCGGGCTCGCCGATTTCGAGGTGGATGATTTCTTTCCCCTGTGCCTCGAGTGCACGGGCTTTGGCGAGAACTTCGAATGCGGTCTCGGTGCCGAGGCGGCGCATGCGTTCTGCGATGTGAATCATACAATCAACTCCTAATTCATGTCGAATACATTTGCCTTCTGAATATAGCGAGAAGTGGAGAGAATCTCAATTCGTCCATTGTTTCATTTTTCCATCGATCCATTGATCCATTTCTCCAACCCTCCCCTTCTCCCCTGCACCCCGGCTCCCTCTCTCCTCTTCTACCTCGTCACATAATCACTCACCATCAGCACGAACATGATCAACAGCCAGAACACCCCCGCTCCTGCGAATATCCAGGTGAGTTTCGGACTGTACCGGACGTGCATGAAGTAGAGAACCACGATAAGCGCTTTGCAGGTTGCGATCGCCATCGCGATGTAGATGCTCATCCACCCAAATTTGTAGAACGCGACATCGACGGTTATCAACGTCAGGCAAATCAACGTGACGAAGATGAGAATGTAGATTTTTTGAGGTATGACGTGATGAGGCATAGGAAGATTTCGGATTGTGGATTGCGGATTTATTCTGGGATTTCGGATTTCGGATTTTCGATTGCGGATTGCAGGTTTAGCTAGTGTCCTGTTTCGTAATTATCTTGATCGAGTCCCGTAGGCCTGCCCGCCGGCGGTCTGGCGGGGGCGACCTGTTTGTAGTAATCAAATTTACCCAAAAATTCTCAAGCTCCGGTAGGAGCGGCCTTGAATCTTAGAGAATAAATTCCTGAAATACCATGCGAGTGTTTGGAGTTGTTTGTCGACGTTCACTAAATGCATGGCGCCGATCCTCTAAGCACGGCTGATGAGATAGAGCAACGGGAACAGAAATATCCACACAACATCGACAAAATGCCAGTAGAGTCCGGCGATGTCCACCGGTGCATAGTACTCCGAGGAAAACTTTCCTCGTTGAGTTTGCACCACGAGCACGGCCAGAACGCCGATGCCGATGATCATATGCAGGGCATGCAAGCCAGTCATGATGAAATACAGTGAGAAGAAAATTTGAGCTTCGCGTGCGTGCGCCCCTTCATAGAGAAAGCCGCTTCCGGGGAACAGGTGTTCGTGGAACTTGTGGCTATACTCGAACGCTTTGATGCCGAGAAATGTCGTTCCCAACAGGATGGTCAATACCAGGAAGACCATCACGAGCCTCTGCCTTCCCATCTGGGCATTCTGAACGGCGAGCACCATCGTGAGGCTGCTGCAGATGAGGATTGCAGTATTCGTTGCGCCGAGTACCAGATTAAGATGGTTGCTGGCCTCGCCGAACGCGAGCGGGTACATCGTTCGATAAATGGCATAGCAGGCAAACACTGCGCCGAAAAACATGATCTCGGTGCAGAGAAATGCCCACATCCCCAGCGAGCCCGCCTCCCGCTGCTGCTCCATGTCGGTGAAGTGATGCGCTACGTTCGATCCCGCTTCATGAGACATGGGATTCCTCATGATCATTGTAGACATATGGCCCGTCCGTTACGACGGGAATTTCCGCGAAGTTGTGTGTCGGTGGCGGCGACGGCGTTGTCCACTCGAGGCCGGATGCGCGCCAGGGATTCAAGCCGACGCTTTTCGGCCGCCGCAGCGACCAGAGCAGATAGACCATCGGAATGATGTATCCCAAACCGAGTATCGACGCTCCGGCAGTCGACATGACGTTCAGGACCTGGTACTCCGGCGGATAAATGTAATACCTGCGGGGCATCCCCAGATATCCGAGAATGAACTGTGGAAAAAATGTGAGGTTGAATCCGACGAACAGGATGAGAGCCGCAAACTTCGCCCACGCCTCGTTGTACATGCGCCCGGTCATCTTGGGCCACCAGTAATGGATACCTGCAAGATACCCCATCACGGCGCCGCCGACCATGATGTAATGAAAATGTGCAACGACAAAGTACGTATCCGTGAGATGAACGTCCGTCGCGAGCGATGCGAGGAACAAACCGGTGAGCCCACCGATTGTGAACAGTCCGATGAACCCGAAACCATATAAGATCGGTGTCCTGAATTCGATATCGCCCTTGTAGAGCGTTGCGGTCCAGTTGAATACTTTGACGGCCGAAGGGATCGCCACGGCGAAGCTCAACACGGAGAAAACCATGCTCGCATACGTCGACTGTCCGCTGATGAACATGTGATGGCCCCACACGAGAAATCCGAACACCGCGATCGCCATGATCGCGAACGCCATAAAATTGTAGCCGAAAATTTTCTTGCGGGCAAAACAGGTCACCACCTCGCTCACGACGCCCATCGATGGTATCACCATGATGTACACAGCCGGATGCGAGTAGAACCAAAACAGGTGCTGGAACAGGATCGGGTCTCCGCCGAGCGCCGGATCGAAAATACCCGCGCCGACGATCCGCTCGAATGCCAGCAGACAAAGCGTGATCGCGATGACGGGGGTCCCGAGAACAGTGATGACACTCGTCGCATACGACGCCCAGATGAAGAGCGGCAGTTTGAACCACGTCAGTCCAGGCGCCCGCATCTTGTGGATCGTGACGATGAAATTCATTGCCGTCAGAATCGTCGAGAAGCCTATGATGAACGCCCCGATCACGACAGGAACGACATTGGAGAGGGAATACGAGGTGCTGTACGGCGTGTAGAACGTCCAGCCCGTATCGACCCCGCCGGTCACCATTGCATAGATCGCCAGGAGCCCGCCGATATTATAGACATACCAGCTCAGAAGGTTCAACTTGGGAAAGGCGAGGTCCTTCGCACCAATCATCATGGGAACGAGGAAATTTCCGAGGACTGCCGGGATCGACGGGATCAGGAAAAGGAAAATCATCGTGATGCCGTGCATCGTAAAGAGCTTGTTGTACGTTTGTGCTGATACGATATCGCCCTCCGGCGTCATGAGCTCAAGTCGAAGAAGAACTGCAAAGAACCCGCCGATAAAGAAATAGAACGTGATTGAGATCAGGTAGAGGATGGCGATACGCTTGTGGTCGACCGTGAGCAGCCACGAGCGAAGGCCGTAGCCTGCGTGGATGTAGTCGTCCTGGAGATTATGTTGTTCGTTAGTCATATTATTTTGCTGAAGAGCAAACCATTGAAATATTTTTCCAAGCCCCTAACGCAATCATCGACATTGCCACGAACTTGAGTTCGTGGACAAATTAACAAAAACCGGGCGGGTTTTAACCCTGAAACGTAGGCACCCCGTCTATTGGGCTAAAGCCCGGCTTTCTCTTTCTGGCATCATTCCACGACTTGCCACGAAGTGGTGGCTTCGCCAAAAGTCGTGGCAATCACGTATATTTTTTCTAGTCTCTTCCAGCAAACCATATTAGTTTCATACAAAAATCAAGGGAAAATACGTCTTCTCCCACCGTGAAGGAAGTTCATAATTCTTCCTTACTTTTTACCCACCTGACCACCCAGCATCTTGATATATTCGATGAGCTGGTTCAACTGATCTTCACTCAACTGGCTGCGATAGTTGGGCATCAAGACCTGGTAGCTGGAGACGACTTTCGCGCCGGGATTCATGATGGATTCACGAACATAATGCTGATCGGCCGTCACAACTTCGCCGCCGGCAAGCTTCACCTGCCTGCCCCACAATCCTTCCAAGGATGGGCCGCGCTGCCCCGTATCCCGGCGATGACATGCGTGACATCCGAACTGCTGAAACAATTGTTCGCCGCCGGACGCCATCGTCATCCCCGTTTTACCCGAGAGCCACTGCTCATAGTCGGCAGGATCCATGACAATAACGTTACCGGTCATTCCCGAATGAGAAGTTCCGCAGTACTCGGCACAGAAGAGATGATACGTCCCGGGTTTCGTCGCTTCGAACCATTCCGTGGAATACCGGCCCGGCAAGACGTCCTGCTTGGTCCGGAAAGCGGGGATAAAAAAGCTGTGAATCACATCCTGCGACGTCATGATGAGCTTCACCGGTTTCCCGGCGGGAACGTGAAGTTCGTTGATCTCCCGGTTCCCCTGCGGATGCTGAATCTTCCACATCCATTGCTTGCCGACGACGTACACTTCCATCGCATCTGCGGGAGGGACCCTCATTTCAAGGAAGAGTTTGGCCGACCAGCTGAAGATCACGAATGCGATCGTGAGAGGAGTGATTGACCACAACAGTTCCAACGGGAGGTGGTCATTCTTCGCCCCTGCCCGGCTCGCTTTGGATCCTCTGCGATAACGAATTGCAGAATACAGCAGCCCGATAACAATCACGAGGCTGAAGAACACCGACACAGCCACCAGAAAATAGTAGAGTGCGTCGACCTGTCCAGCGACGGTAGATGCCCGATCAGGTAATAATGGAAAGTTCCACATACTCAGTAATCAATGGCCTGAAACTTCAGATTTTGCAACCTCCTGGCGATTCCTTCGGTCTCGTCTGAAATTGACATACATGAATCCGCCGAGCAGCAGTATTGTCACCACTCCCGCAGCCCGGAAGACATTGGCAATGACCAGACTGTACTTACCGGCTTTGGGATCGTACGCATAGCACAGGAGCTGCAATTTTTCCACCGGCGATCCGATTTTTTCTTTTGAAGCCTCCATCAAAGAAAAAGTCAGGTCCTTCGCCGGATATTCGATGCCATAAAGATAACGGGCAATTCGGCCTTCGGGGGTCGCAATCATAATGCCGCTGGCGTGAGCGAACAGTTTCGTCTCCTCATCGTAAACGAATTTGAATCCCAGAGCCCCGGCAACCTTTGCGATCGATGTCGAATCCCCCGTCAGGAAATGCCAACCGTTCTGAACACCCTCGCGTTTGTATGTCGTAATGTATTCAGCCTTCTTCTTCGCGGCGAGTTCGCTCGTTTCGGCGGGATCGATGCTCAGCGTCACGACGTCGAATTGATTTCCGGCGGTGAGCGATATGATATTGAATGTCTCGACCATTCCATTCAAGACTTGCGTGCACAACATTGGGCACCGGTAATACACCAGCGAGATAATCACCGGCTTCGAATGAAAATACCGGTCGAGCGGAACGATCCTTCCTTCCTCATCGCGGAACGTCAGTTCCAGCGGGAGTAATTCGTTGAGATGCTGATCGATACCGACTTCGCTGAATACCTTTGCCGGCAGCGCTTGTTGCCGGGCGTGGGCGGCCGCAGCGCCAAACGCCAATACGGGGCAGGCCAATAGCGCAAGATGTTTCAACAGAACTCTCATTTCTTCGGACGAACCGGCAATCCTTTCTTCATAATTATTTCCATTGCGCGACCGATCGGGATTCTCGCGACTCCCGATTCGCGGTTCACCCAGCCGTACGACGAGAGTGCACTGTCTTCCGCAGCCCGCAGGGCAACCAACGTTGCGTGCGGATCGGACTGCAGCCGGGGTTTCGGGGGCATCGCGTTCTCCTTCACCTCGACAAAGGTGTCGGGGTGCTTTCCAGGATCGGCACTTTCCTTTTTGAGATACGCATAGAGCCCGAGCGACACCAGGAGACCGAAGATTATCAGCCCGAATAACGCGATCCCGCTGACAACCACGCTTTTGAAATGCGCGTCGCTCGTTTCGTGGCCCCTGGCTTCGTCTGGCTGCATGTCGGATTCTCTGCTCATACTGTGCTAATGCTGAAAAACTGACTGACCGTTGACAAAACGCGGGTCGTGGAGCGGCAGCAGCGGCTGACCCTTAAAATCACGCACAAAACTCATCATCCATATCCCGCCGATCGCGATGGGCGCAACGAGATCGAGCCAGTGTAAGCGAACTGTGTTCCCGGAAAATGCCGGTACGATTACCCAGAACAGATCGACAAAACGCATTACCAGGATCCCCATCGCAACATACGATAGGTTTTTGATAAGCCGCTTTCTTCGCCGCGAAAGAAGCAGGAAGAACGGCACGAAGAAATGTCCAATCAGCAGAAAGAGGGCAATGATGTTCCAGCCTGTTCCCAATCGTTTCAGATGCCACATGTTGTCTTCCGGAAGATTTCCGGCCCAGATAATGAGAAACTGTGAGAACGCCATGTACGCCCACAGGATGGTGAATGCCATCAACAGGTTGCCGAGGTGGTGGATGTGCCGCGTCGTGAGAATTTCCGAAATTACTTTCTGTCCGCTGAGTAATCGAATCCCGATAATCGCAAATGCGAGCGTGGTGAGCACCGCGCCGACGATCATCAGCATGCCGTAGATTGTTGAGTACCATTCCGGCTCCAGGGACATCATCCAATCGACCGAAGCGAGCGTCACGGTGACAACGAAGATTGCGAGCGCGGGACCGCTGAACATTTTCATCCGGCGGGTGATGGAGGCATCCGCAGTCTTATCCTGAGCGCGTGACCATCCGGTCAATGCAAACGTTACGCCGGTCCAAAACAGAAAGTAGATCACTGCACGAACGACGAAAAACGGAATATTCAGATACGCAATCTTCTTCTGAACGGCGTGATTTGCTTCCACGAGCTCATGATTCGTCCAGGGATACAAATCCTTCATCCCAATCAAAATCGGGATGAACAGGAGGAACATAAGCGGAAGCGTCCGCGCCCCAGATTCCGTGATGCGCTGGATCAGATGACCCCACGCCCCGGAAACGAGATGGTGGAGCAGGAGGATCCCGAGGCATCCCAGCGTCAGGCCAATCCAGAAGAGATATCCGTAGAGATATGACTGGAGGACCTGCCTCGGCGAGACGAGCGTTCCGACAACCAGCAACACAACGCCGGCGCCCCCGGTGATAAGCGAGCGTGCCTGCAGTCGATTCAACTGTGGGAGTAGTTCGTCCTGACTATTCATTTGTGCGGTTCAGATATTTTTCTCTTATCCGCGGCCTGCAATTCCTCGTACGGCGCGTGCTGACTGAGCTGCAATGCCCGGATGTATGCAACGACTGCCCAACAATCGTTCGCCGGCAGGCTAGCCGCGTAGCTGTACATCCTGCCGAAGCCATTGGTGATGACATCGAAATAAAATCCCGACGGTTTGGCGCGGACACTGTCTGAGTGAAACGAATTCGGCCGCGGAAATCCCCGCTGCACGATCATCCCTCCACCGTCTCCCAATTTCCCGTGACACGGGGAGCAAAACGTATTGAATCGATCCCGCCCCCGCACCAGATGCTGTTCGGTCACTGCAAACGGGAAAACGTCGGCATACTTTCCGTCCACTTTTCCCGTGGAGAATAATTCGTCCGGCCGGTTCTCGCCGCGCGCGACGGTTCCCTCCGGCAACGGCCGCGCGGAAAGATGATCTCCATAGAATTTGCTCTCCTCAAGCGGCTTGATCTTCTGGTTATCGTACATGTCATTGCACCCAGCGACAAGGAGAAGAATCAGTATCCCAACAGGAGTCGCCGGCGACTTCAATATTTCGGTAGCCGGCATACTATTCCTCGTCCTGTTCCCTGGTCGGCACATGATCCACGGCTGAAACATCGAGAGGATCCAGGCTCTCGAGGAATCTCTTCGTCTTCGCCGGATCGAAGAGCGGATCGATTGCTTCGATGCAAAGGAAAAACCGGTCCCGCGTCGCGCGCTCGAAACTGTCGAGGTTGAACACAGGGTGAAGAGGCCGGGGTAACCCGTTTCGCAATATCATCCCCACCACGGCACCGATCGCAGAGAAGAGAATCGTCATCTCGAAGGTAATCGGAATGAACTGTGGCCAGCTGTTCAACGGCTTCCCGCCGATGTTGACGGGATAATCGACGACCGCCGTGTAATACTGCATGAAAAATCCAATGAGGGCCCCGGCGATGCCGCAGCAGAGGACAAACAATGAGAGTGTGGTATGTTTGACTTTCAGCGCTTCCGTGAGTTCCTCCATCGGGAATGGCGTAAAGGCATCCATCTCCCGATAACCTTCGTCGGAAGCCCGCTCGGCTGCAGCGAGCACCTTTTCCGGAGCATCGAACTCAGCCATCAGGCCGTATATGCGGGGGCGATTCATTCTATAAACCTTTTTTTCTTATCCGAGGAGGTTTCCTTGTCAACGTCGGCCAAATACTAAATCCTAATATCTAAATTCTAAACAATGTCTAAATCCCATATACAAATGTTCCAAACTGCTGCGGAACGCGTTTTGAATTTAGGATTTAGAATTTCGGATTTTCACATTCTCTCGCAATCTGCCAAAAATCTTGGACTAATTGGCATCTGCACTCGTATCAATCATTCTTCCCCTCCAGGGCAGCAAGTGTTTAATTTCGAAGATCGAAATCATCGGCATGACGCGGACGAACATATAGATCAGCCAGACGAAAACTCCGAGCGTGCCAAGATAGAGTCCCCAATCCCATTTCGTCGGATAGAACATCCCCCAGGAAGAGGGGAGGAAATCACGATGGAGGCTCGTGACGATGATGACGAAACGCTCAAGCCACATGCCGATGTTCACAACGATGGAAATGATGAATAGAACGAGAGGCCGGGAGCGCACGTTCTTGAACCACAGGAACTGTGGCGTAATCCCATTGCATAACATCAGCGCGGCATACGCCCAGCCGTACGGCCCCGTCATCCGGTTCATCATCATGAATCCTTCGCTCTCGCTGCCGCTATAGTACGCGAAGAATAACTCCGTCATGTAACCGTACAGCACGATGAGCCCGGTCGAGAGCATGACCTTCGCCATGTAATCAAGATGTCGATCGGTAATAAACGCTTCGAGGTGATACATCTTCCTCGCGGGGATCATCAATGTGAGCACCATCGCGAAGCCGGAATAGATCGCTCCCGCGACAAAATACGGCGGGAAGATGGTCGTATGCCAGCCGGGGAGAATGCCGACGGCAAAATCAAAACTTACGACGCTGTGGACCGACACGACCAGCGGCGTGGCGAGCCCGGCAAGCAGAAGGTACGCCATCTCGTACCGGTGCCAGTGACGTGCGGAGCCCCGCCAGCCCATCGCCAGGATGCCGTAGATAATTTTTTGCCATCGTTTCCTTGCAATGTCTCTCATCGATGCAAGGTCCGGGATCAACCCCACGAACCAGAACATGAACGAAACGAGCAGATACGTCGACACCGCGAACACGTCCCACACGAGGGGACTCCGGAAGTTGGGCCACACGGCCATCGTGTTCGGGTACGGCGTCAGCCAGTATGCCAGCCACGGGCGGCCGAGGTGCAAGAGCGGAAACATTCCTGCACACGCTACTGCAAACAACGTCATCGCTTCCGCGAAGCGGTTGATGGCATTTCTCCAATGTTGATGTAGCAGGAGGAGGATCGCGGAAATTAAAGTGCCGGCGTGACCGATGCCGATCCACCAGACAAAATTCGTAATGTCGAATGCCCAGCCTACAGGGATGTTCAACCCCCAGACGCCGATGCCTTTATATAACAGATATCCCACGGAGACGGCGAAGACGACGAGCAGGAGAGAAGTCACCCCAAGGGTGATAAGCATTCCTCTCGGCGTTTTCTTCTGAAGCACATCGCCGCTGATTTTATCCGTGATCGACGCATACGTCTGATCCGGTGCAACGAGAGGCGGAGGGAGCTCAAAGCCGGCGATATGTTTGTGTTCTTCCAATGTAATTATTTTAGAGTGCTGTATCTTAATTGACTTGGATACGTCCTGTTCGACTCGGGTCGGGATAAATTCGAAATCCTAATATCGAAATCCTAAATAAATTCCAAACAACAAATTCCGAATTTCAATTACTAAACCAGTTTGGATCATTTAGAGATTAGAATTTCGAAATTGTCCCGCTTCTGGATTCCGCTGGGGAGCGGGATTCTGGAAAGCGGAATTTAGGATTTAGAAATTAGAGATTGGAATTTAGCCCGTTATGCTTAATCTGCATAATATCAGTCATGCAGTTCCGGATTGGGATTTCGTAACTTCGCAAGATATGAAGTGCGGGGGTTTGTATTCAGCTCCGCCAGCAATCCATAATTACGGGGATCCTCTTTCATCCCTGTCACCTTGCTTTGTTTATCGTTGATGTCTCCGAAGATAATGGCTTGCGCCGGACACGCGGCCTGACATGCGGTGACGACCTCGCCGTCCCGGATCTCCCGATCTTCCTTCTTGGATTCGATCCGTGCAGCGCTGATACGCTGGACGCAGTACGTGCATTTCTCCATCACGCCGCGGTTCCGGACGGTGACATCGGGGTTGTACATCATCTTCAGTGTCTCGGTCTCCGTGTCGGAGTATTGCAGGAAGTTAAACCTGCGAACCTTGTACGGACAGTTATTCGAGCAGTACCTTGTTCCCACACATCGGTTATAGGTCATCACGTTCAGACCTTCTGCGTCGTGAGAAGTCGCCTGAACGGGGCACACGACTTCACAAGGAGCGTTCTCGCAGTGCTGACATGCCACGGGCTGATTGTAAATCTCCGGATTGTCGACTTCATCCTTGTAGTACCGATCGACGCGCATCCAGTGCATCTCACGCCCGAGCGCCACCTGCTCTTTACCAACCACCGGAATATTATTTTCCGACTGGCACGCTACAACGCACGCATTGCAGCCGGTACAGGCATTCAGATCGATCGTCATCCCCCAGGCGTAGCCATCATACTCTCTTCGGGGATAAAACGATTGCTCCTGGGTCGGAACGTGAGCCATCTCTTTTGCGAACGCCGGTTCTTTCTCGAACTCTTCAACAGTCGCCGCACGGACGATCGGGCGACCTTCCATGCTGTGGTGATCCTGCGTCGTGGCGAGCTTGTACGTTTCTCCCGTTTTCCGGATCTCGACCCCGCCTGCGACCCACATCGATTCGCTCGATCTGAGCAAACCCGGATTTACTCCGACCCCGGTTCCAACATTTCCGGCGTGTGTACGTCCGTAACCAAGATGCAGCGTCACCGCCTCATCGGCATGCCCCGGCTGGATGAAGACCGGCATTTTGAGCGTTTGTCCTTGAAGTGAAAGTTCAACGACATCGTTCGTTGCGAAGCCGAGTCGCTGTGCGGTCGACGGACTGAGAAACGCAGCATTATCCCACGTGAGTTTCGTGATCGGTTTGGGACACTCCTGAAGCCAGCCGTTATTGGAAAAACGTCCGTCCCAGATTGTCGGATCGGGCCGGAACGCGATTTCTAATCCGCGATTTCCTTCCCGCGTAAATTTCCATCCATCCTTCGGCGGTTTCAGGGCCACTTGCTTCACCGGGAGTGCTGTTCCCTCAACAAGACCATTATTGAGAGAAGTCTCCCAGAATTTTTCGAAGTCATTTCCAGGAACCTTGCTTTTCCAGTGATCCTGCACAACATCATGGCTTTTGCGGCTGGAACGACCGAGAAATTCCTCCAGAAGCTCGTGGGCCGACTTACTATTATAGAGAGGTGCGATCAGCGGCTGCATGATTGTCGCTGTACCGTCGAATGCACGCGCATCGCTCCACGCTTCCAAATAATGCGATTCGGGAATGTGCCACCGGCAAACTGACGCAGTTTCATCCTCGTAGAGACCCAAGTGTACGCTTGTTTTTGCCTTCGCAAGTTTCTCTGCGAACTTCAAGTCCGCCGGAGCGGAATAGAAGGGATTGGCGCCAAGAATAAGAAGTACATCGACGTTGCCTGCATCGAGATCCCGCGCGAGCGTTTTGAGCGATTCCATCTGATCGACGGGATTCGCTTCGACCGGGTCGGTGTATACCACTGTCCGCCCGACGTTACCGAGAGCATGGTTCATCGCGTGGGCGAGCGCATGGACGATTGGGGGTTGATGGATGCCCGGAACAATGATGCTTCCGCCGCTGTGACGCCGAAGATCCTTCACCGCTTCTGATATCCATCGCGCGTCATGATCGGTGAGCTGCGGCATCGTAATGGCGCTGACGCCTGCCGTCGCAGCTGCCGCACGTGCGAGCGATTCGATATCGCTCGGCCGGGCGCGCAAACGATGATCCGCCATCGAACCGGTGACCGTCGGCATACATTCCGCGACATACAAACGATTCATATCGGCGCGCTCCCCTTTCAACCGGCGGCGGTTCGCGAAATCACGTGCATACCGGATGTGCGCAGGTCCCTGCCCAATGAAATCTGCGTCGAGCGAAAGGATAACGTCCGCTTTCTCGAACCGGTATTGCGTCTGCACCGGCTCGCCGAATGCAAGTTTGGCGCCTTCGAGCACGTTGTCATTATTCACCGGTTCGTACTGGCGCCATTTCGCCTGCGGGTATTGCGACAAAAGCTCACGAAGCTGACTTGCAAGCGTGGGAGAAGTGATCGTCTCCGTCAGAATCCTCAGGCCTGCGCCTTTCAGCGACTTCTGGACCTCAAGCTCGATCTGAAGTTGTTGATAGAACTTTTCCCACGTGCTGATTGAGCGATCATGCATGACCACCTGGGAACGATCGGGGTCGTACAGGGTGAGGATAGATGCCGTTGCAAAAACATCCGTTGCACCGAGACCTGCCGGATGGTCGGGATTGCCCTCGATCCTCGTCGGCCTGCCCATGTGGCTCGTCGCGAGCACCCCGGTCGCAAATCCACCCATGACGAAGGCAGTTGCGAACGAGAGCGGCTTTCCCTGCACGAGGATTTCCGGCTGCTTCACATACGGGACGATTTTTTCCTGTGGCTGTTTCGTGCACGCGCTGAGTCCGGCAAGCGCGAGAGATGCACCCATTACCTTCAGGAAACTTCGCCTGCTGAACGAATCCTCCCAGACGGATGCTTCGCGCGGGAATTCGCGATGGAGGAACTCACGAAACTCAGCTGTGTCAGCCAACTCATCCAAACTGCGCCAATACTGTGGGCCCTTTTCGCGAGAAAGTCGTTCTCGAATTGTTTCCGTACCGAGCTTCATATCA
>DASYTP010000095.1:0-4339 GCA_036002145.1 Bacteroidota bacterium
GTTGGTCTGCGCCTGTTGTCCATGCGGAACACAACTATTTTGGTAATGGAGTTGACCCGCATGACCCCCAGGAAGTTTCCGGCAACTTCGACATCAATCCTTATTGCACGTCACCCATACTCTTCGACACGCTTGACATCATCGCAGTCCCGTCTCCACTTGAGTTTGATACTGTCTCGGTGAATACTTCCAAAACCTCAGCCGTCGCTCTGTTTAATGTGAAAAATAGCCTGACAGATTCCATCGAAATTTTTGCAACTCACCTAAATGACAATCGTAGCACCCTGGAATTGGCCTCACCTTTCATACGGGCGATGGAACCTGAAACGCTTGTTGTGACGATCCGGCCGAAAGTGAGCGGAGAATACAGTGACACCCTGACCCTCTTGACGAATGTTGGACCGTTGACGATTTCTATCCATGCAGTAATAGTAGAGCCGGTCTCAGTTTCGGATCAACCTGCCCGATCGCAGCCCTTGACGTTCGGTTTAAGCCAAAACTTTCCCAACCCCTTCAACCCATCATCAAAGATTCAGTACTCAGTAAGCAGCCTGCCCGAAGGTCAGCCGCGTACTCAGTATGTCAGTATGAAGATCTACGATGTTCTTGGAAGAGAGGTGGCAACGCTCGTGGATGAGATGAAGGAGCCGGGGGAGCATTACGTGGATTGGGACGCCAGCGGAATTACGAGTGGAATCTATTTTTACAGACTGCAGGCCGGAGGATTTGTCGAAACGAAGAAGATGGCGGTGGTCAGGTAATGGCGTGGTGGATTGGGGATTAGGGATCCGGACGCTCTAGAACGGCCGGGATAAACCTCCGACTTCATTCTAGGGATAACCTGTGTTAGAAGTCGGAGGTTCTGCGGCGAAGCGAAGCTGCCTTTTTTAATTTTTCATTGATTTACATCTTTTCCGGCGCGGTAATCCCCAAGATCGTAAACCCGTTGGCAAGGACCGTCTTCGTGGCGAGACAGAGCGCTATGCGGGCGGCAGTCAGGCTGCGGTCGTCTCCAAGCACGCGATGCCCGTGGTAAAACTTGTGGTAGCACCCGGCAACGACGTGCAGATACTCCGCAAGCCGGTGAGGCTCGTGCGTTTCGGAACATGATTCCACGATATCGGGAAAAGTCGTGAGGTTCTTTAACAACGCGATCTCTTCCGGATTCTTCAGCAATGAATAGTTTCCCGTCTCCTCCGGATTCACGCCCTGGCTCTCCGCGTTGCGGATGATGCTTGCGATCCGGGCGTGGGCGTATTGCAGGTAGTAAACAGGGTTTTCTTCGGACTGCTCTTTCGCCAGCTTGAGATCGAAGTTCAGATGACTGTTGATCCCGCGCATGAGGAAAAAGTATCGGACGACGTCGGCGCCGACTTCATCCATCAGCTCGTCGAGCGTGATGAAGTTCGCCTTCCGTGTCGACATCTTCACCACCTCATCTCCCTGGACGATCGTCACGAACTGGTGGATGAGCACCTTCACGTTTTCCGTCTCGAATCCCAGCGCCTTCAAGCCGGCGAGGACGTCGGGATACGTTGCGATGTGGTCTGCGCCCAGCACGTCGATGATCAGATTGAAGCCGCGTCGAAATTTCTCGCGATGGTAGGCGATGTCGGGTAAACGATAGGTAGGCTCGCCGGTACTTTTCACGATCACCTTATCCTTCTCGCCTCCGAGCGCGCTCGTCCTCAGCCAGACGGCGCCATCCTGCTCATACGCGAGGCCTTTTTGCTTGAATTCCTCGATGACTTCCTTCACTTTGCCGGTTTCGTAAAGCGAATTCTCGTTGTAAAACACATCGAACAAGACGCCGAGACGTTTGCAGGTCTGTTTTATGTCATCGAAGATTTCCTCCTCCGCACGCTGCTTGAACAGCCCCTCCGCGGGCTCGTTCTTCTTCGTGTCGCCGTGTGTTTCCATGATATGGCGCGCTATCTCCCTGATGTACTCCCCCTGGTAGTAGTCTTCGGGGAAAGCGACCTCTTCACCAAGTAGCTCGAGATACCGGAGGCGGACGGAATCGCCGAGGATGCGCATTTGCCTGCCGGCATTGTTGAAATAATACTCGCGGGTCACGTCGTAGTTTGTCCATTCGAGGAGGCGCGCGACCGTGTCGCCGAAGACGGCGCCGCGTCCATGCCCGACGGTGAGCGGGCCGGTCGGATTGGCGCTGACAAACTCCACCTGCGTTTTTTTTCCCCCGCCGATGTCGAGCTTCCCGAATGACTTGCCCTGACGCAGGATTTCGCCGAGCTGCTGATGATAAAACTTGTCGGTAAAATGAAAATTGATGAAGCCCGGCCCGGCAATTTCGACGCGATCGACGAGGGTGGGATCGATTTCCAGTTTCTCCACTATCTGCTGCGCAATCTGGCGCGGACTTCTCGCAGTCCGTTTCGCCAGGCTCATCGCGATGTTGGTTGTCAGATCGCCGTGCGCGGCAACCCGGGGCTGTTCAAACGAAGGCGAGGCAATACCGGCGAGCCCCAGCGAGTCGAGGCTGGATGCTACCCTTGCTTTCAGGTAGGCTTTCATGCAGATTTTCGGGCGCGGGACTTTCTGGCTGGTGCTTTCTTCGGGGGATCTTCGACGACTTCAATCTTCGCATCGCCCCACAATTTCTCGAGCGAGTAGAATTTACGGGACTCCTTGTGGAAGATGTGGACGACGACGTCGACATAATCGAGGAGGACCCACTGGCGTTGCGATAACCCCTCCCGGTGCCACGGTGCAACGCCGAGTTGCTCCGTCCCGTCGGCAACGGCATCGGCAACGGCCTTCACCTGAATGTCGGAATCGGCGGAACACACGACGAAGAAATCCGCCATGTCGGTCACCTTGCGCAGGTCCATAAGCGTGACGGCGTGGGCTTTTTTCGATAGCGCAAATTGCGCGATTTTTTTCGCGAGGGTTTTTGGTGTCAACGGCTCTCCATATTCGTCACTCCGCGATCTTCAGGGAAGAGAAGTCCTCGCCAATGATCACTGAAACATCGACGAAGTAGTCGGGGTTGATTTGTTGAACCACGTTTTTTTCCGAAACACCGAGCGCCCGCGCAACGCGGTGCGCCGACGCAAGGTTGCCGACGCGATCGATAACGACAGTTTGATGGACATTATTCATTTTGTAGTTTTTCATTTCGACGACGTCGAATCCACCCGTGCGAAGATGGCTTGTGACGCGTGCAGCAGCTCCACGGATACGCGATCCATTCAGCACGTCGAGCTGAATAACCTTGAGCGGCTTTGCCTGATTCCCTTCCCCGCCGGAGGAAGTATCGTTCTTTGTCATAAACGCAAACGAGAAGTACCCGATGACTGCCAATAAGGCTACAACGCCTCCACCCCACGAGAACATCTTCAGCCGATAGTCCCTCGCGGCGGCAGGAGGTTCAGCGTGTTCGTGAGATTCCATGACCGGGAGCGAGATCTATGACGGGGAGAAGAGTCGAAGTGGCCCCCTTACGGTTGGCTACTTCGACAAATATGGATGAACAACTCTTCAAGTAACCGGTGTTCAAGGTCGCCTAATTATCTCCAAACATCAGCGAAGAATTGTAAGGCGAGTAGCGGTCAAAATAAGAGTAGTTGTTGAAGGGTATCTCACGGTATTGGAGCTGGATGAACATGTTTTCCAGCGGGCGGTAATTCAGCTCGGCACGGCTGAGGAAAACCTTGCTGAGATCGTTTTGCTGCAGGCCGGAGTAATTGCCGAAGGGGGAACCTTGCAATGTAATGTCGAAGCGAACGTTGAGTGGGTCGGCGATCTTATAGAGCATGGTGTTGGTATATGACGCCAGCGAGAGTCCGGTGCCCCCCGCCGACAGATAGCTGAAGGAAAGGGCGTGATGCATGGTGAAATTCTCCGGATTGAGAATGCCAAGAAAACTATTGATACTTGTTGCGGGATGGATCAATGATCGCGAAGCCGACGGCTCATTTTCAACCTGCGACTTGAATTGCGCGAAAGAGGCTAACGAGAACATCAGTAGGCATATCACCAGGGCAGGTACTATTTTCATCGGAGTTCCTTTCATCGTGTCATCATAATGATACGCAAATTGCGGGTGATTGTCAAACGTTTAAGATGACGGCCGGGACGCCAGCGCCTTCCGCGCCTCTTCCAATTGTGCAGGATTATTGATGCCCATAACTTCAGTCGAATCAATAGCTTTTACCGCTGAAACGCGCCACCCGTTGTTGCTGAACACCTCAAAGACGTCGGTAAGATAATACTCTCCCTGGGCGTTATTCGGAGCAATTTGCCGTAAGGCATTGAAGAGCTTCTCGCATTGGAACACATATACTCCCGAATTCACTTCCGCCACAGTCAATTCTTT
>DASYTP010000096.1:0-3149 GCA_036002145.1 Bacteroidota bacterium
CTTCAGGTTGCGACGGATTCGGTGTTTTCACTTTTGGTTGTTAACGACAGTACCATCCAGGATACGTCGAGACAGATCGGCCCGCTTGCGGATACGACGAAATACTACTGGAGGGTCCGCCCGCTCAACCAACAGGGAGCCGGTCCGTTCACTGCAGCCCGATCATTCTCGACGGCGTTGAGTTCCACCGCTTATCACTTGATGAAGTCGTGGAATCTCATCTCTCTTCCGCTCAACGTCGAGGATGGACGAACGATCATTGTCTTCCCTTCCGCCGTCTCGCCTGCCTTCGTTCATGATCCCTCGACGGGATACGAAGCAAAAGATACGCTCCTTCCGGGCGTGGGATATTGGGTTAAGTTTGCCGAGAGCACAACTGTTGGAATTACGGGAAGTGTACGACCCATTGATACGATTGATGTTGTCGCAGGATGGAACATGATCGGCAGTCTTTCAACGCCGGTCCACGTCGACTCGGTAATCCAGGAGCCGCAAGGAATCATCATCTCAGACTACTTTGACTATGGCGGCATCTATCAATCCGTAACCGTGCTCGAGCCCGCGAGAGGATACTGGGTAAAATCCGGTGCACCGGGAAGGATCATTCTACACGCTGAGGGCATCATTCGTCGATGACACTACAGTACAGAAGGAAAACCTTCTTGTCACTTGAGCAACAGCAGCCGCTTCGTCTCGCTGTAAGTGCCGGCCTGAAATCTGTAGAAATATACTCCTGAAGGATATCTTTCTCCGTTCCATTCCACGCTGTATGAGCCAGCGTCTTTCTCCTGATCGACCAGCGTCGTCACATTCTGACCAATCACGTTGTATATTTTTATCGAAACGAAACTATTAACGGGCAACGAATAACGGATGATGGTGAATGGGTTGAATGGATTCGGATAATTCTGATGAACGGTCCAATGAGCGGGGAGGACATCCGCCCCTTCCAAATTATCAGTCAGGACGTATTCCATGCCGTCCCGGGAATGCTGCCACACTTTCTTATATAACTCTATTTGTTTCGTGCACGTTTCTTCTTCCGGCCCGGACAGTTTCTGTATCTCATTCAAATAGTGCTGGGCCTTCCCGATTTCTTCCTGGCATTTATCATTCTGACAACCGAGTATCAACTCATTGAGCGCTGTGAGAGCAAGCGTACTGTCGGCGCGAACAAGTAATCCAAGACATGTGATGATATCGGCCATCAAATCGGAGCGTCCCGACGCTGACCGGTGATCGTTCTGCTGAATGTGAAATGTCTCTATGAGGGAATGGGCTGCGTCCCGTTCTTCGTCAAATACCTTCTCCCCTTTCTTTACCAGATGATAAGAATCGCGCCATAACTCCGGATTGAGGCTTTTTTCCAGATGTTCAACAGCCACTTTAAGGCCTGCTGCATTCTCCTGAGTTTCGGAGTTGATGCTGGCGAGAAGATAATCACGGGCGAGCTGTTTATGGTCCCGAGCGGACGTTCCCGCGGATGCAGTCCCCACCGTTATGCACAAACTCGACGCCAAAAGCATTACGTTGACCAAAGAAATGTTCTTAATGGTATTTCGCATGTTCGCAATCTTCATGATGGTGATAAATCCAGATCCTGGAGCTCTCGCACACGTGAGGTCCGGCATGTTACAATTAACGTGTGATAAGATCGATATTCATTGGCGCAGATCACATTCTCCATCAATAAATTCGGGTAAATCAGTACCACACCGCCAAGTCCAGACCCGCAACGTCAGGGATCTGAAACTGCTTTGATTTCATCCAATGAAACACCTATATTACACCCTCACTAACCACACATTCTCAACACGTTTCAAAGACTTCCGCATGAAATCATTTGAAGCTTTCGCACAAGTTGTGATGTTACTCTTAGTCGCATCGCAGGCCTCCGTTCCCGCTCAAAAAGAACGAACGGCTCACAACCTCCAACCTCTCGATATAAACTCCCTTAAGGCGCGCAGCATTGGCCCTGCTGTGATGGGTGGAAGGGTTTCAACCATCGCTCTCGATCCCGAAGACCCATACACGTTCTACGTCGGTCTCGGAACCGGCGGAGTAATGAAAACCTCCACCAACGGAGCCAATTTCGATGCTATTTTCGAGAAGGAGTCGGTGGCAGCAGTCGGTGCGATTGCGATCTCCCCTTCGAACCCCAGGATTGTATGGGTGGGAACGGGTGAGGCGAACGACCGCAACAGCTCGAGCTGGGGGAACGGCGTTTACCTCTCGTACGACGGGGGCGGCACATGGAGGAACATCGGCTTGAAGGAGAGCAAGACCATAGCGCGCATCGCCGTCCATCCATCCGATACAAATACGGCATGGATCGCTGTCTCGGGAGACTTATGGATTCCGAACGCAGAACGCGGTTTATTCAAAACTACCAATGCAGGCAAAAGCTGGAAAAAGGTTCTCGCCGCCACATCTCACCAAGAAAACGTCGGCTGCGGCGACGTCGCGATCGATCCGGCCGACCCGATGATTCTGTACGCGGCGCTGTACGCCCGTCAACGCAAGCCATGGGCTTTCGTTTCCGGGCCGGACGCTACTGATGGCAAGGATGTTGGCGGCATCTTCAAATCGACTGACGGCGGAGATACGTGGAGGAAACTCTCGAAAGGGCTTCCCGGTAAAACACACCGAATCGGACTGGATATCTATCGGAAGAATTCAAAGATCCTCTATGCGGTCATCGAGAGCAGCGAAGGAGGAACGAGCAGCATCGACGAGCCGAAGAGCAAGCGTGGCGGGGTATTCCGTTCGGAGGACGGCGGTGAGAGTTGGGCCCGGATGAATGCTCTGAATCCCCGGCCGTTTTATTTCAGCCAGATTAGAGTCGATCCCTCGAATGAGCGGCGCGTGTATGTGCTCGGCTACATGTTGCACGTCTCTGAGGACGGCGGGACATCGTTCCGTGAGGATTACTTCGAGAAAGTTCATCCCGACTGCCACGCGTTTGTGTTCGATTGGCGAAATCCGAAACGCGTTCTTCTCGGCACCGACGGTGGAGTCTACCAGAGCTTCAGCGGCGGGAAGGGCTGGGACCACCTGAGCAAATTCGCCGCGGGGGAATTCTACCGCATCACGCTCGACAATAGCACACCCTATCGCATCGCGGGAGGATTGCAGGATAATCTGAACTG
>DASYTP010000097.1:0-3129 GCA_036002145.1 Bacteroidota bacterium
GAATGGTTCTTCCGGTATAGAGAACGTCGTCGACAAGGATGATGTCTTTTCCGGTGACATCAAAGTTGATCTCGGTCCCTTGAAGGACGGGCTGGTTAATTTTATCACGCAAGTCATCCCGGTACAAGGTGATATCCAGGAATCCGACCTGCAATTCCTTGTGTTCGATCTCCTGGATTTTCCTGGCAAGCCTCCGGGCGAGGAATTCCCCGCGGGTCCTTATTCCGACGATGGCGATTGTCTCCGAGCCCTTGTTTTGCTCGAGAATCTCATGGGCGAGGCGCGTCAGCGTTCGTTCGAATCCACGTGCATCGATGATGCGAGACTTGATGTTCACCGGCCCTCCCAAAACGAAAAAACCTCCGACTCCCCGGGGGGGATGGAGGTTGACCGGTTACTCGAAATTTGCGGGATCATTCCTATTTTCCTTTCCGATCTCACAGGACCCGGATTAAAGGCATATCAGCTTGTGAATCTGCCTAATATATCTAATTCTTTTAGATGATGCAAATTGACATTCATTGCTTCATTGGTTATATTTTTCAATACCCATCACACATGCCAACACAACACCAGGCGAAAGGTATTTTATGAAATACGTTCTACTCCTTGTTCTTCTCCTGACGGAAGGAGCATATGCCCAGCAGCGTTATCTGGTCAGCCCAAACGATGACTTCTTCCCTATTCGGAAGGGAGAGAGCGCCAGACAGCTGATAAAGAAAAAGCTGGCGCGGTCTTCGCCGTTGCAAACCGCTGCGTGTACCGACAAGGCGACATTCGGGTATCCCGAGGAATTGTTCCAAGCTAACGTGAATCACGTCGGAAGGCATAAGGATGTCATGGGGATGTGGTTTGTGGCAAAGGCGTCTGGAAGCATTGATTCACTATACTGGGAAGTCCTCTCGGATGTGGGAGCGCTTGATTCGACACTGTATATTCGCGTACACGAGTCGAACATCGGACCCGAGGCCGGGCCCGGAGTACGCCCCGGTCCGTACAATCCTCCCTGCCAGAACTGGGGATACTGGGTGAACACTGCCGACCTTGATCGACAAGTTGGCGCGTTTATCGATGAAGCGACGCCCGACACCACGTGGCATTCGACATACAACGGACCGACGAACACGTTTCCACCCTTCGGACAATCGTTATACGGGGGAACGCAAGGAGTTGCGGTGATCGACCGTGCGGGTGTTAACGGGTTCGCGCTCGCCCCGGCCTACGATTCACTCACAGTAACAATTGGACAAAAATTCTTTATCTCGATGCGGGTGAAGGGCCCCGCGGCACACCCCAGCCCTCTGGACGAGTACACGTCGTGGGCAACGTCGAGCTTTCGAGTTGCCGATGTGACGGACGAAAACTATCCATCGCGAAACTGGAAGTTCTATGAACACGATTCGGGACCGGCAAACTGCGCCGGCGTGCCGGTGAATGACGTGAAACGAGGTTGGGTCGCACGGGGCGGATTCGGTGAAGGCTCCGACAGTCTTGACGTTGCAGCTCTCAATTGGTGGTTCGTCATGACCGTCTCAACAAACATTCCGCCGATCGTATCAGGTGTTACACAGATCCATAACACGTTCAGCACAGGTCCACAGATCGTGGAGGCGACTATTACAGATTGCGATCCTGCCGTCGGTGGTCATCCCGGCGTAGAATCCGCCCTCGTGAAATGGTCGCTCGATGGTGTGCCGCAGAGTGATCTCCCTGCCGACAACAGCGGAGGTGACACCTGGGAAGTAACTCTTCCGGGTCAACCGGCGGGCAGCACGGTATCGTATAAGTTTATCGCTGAAGACAGCGTCGGTGCGACTGCTCCGGGCCCGCAGTATACCTATCGCGTTGTCTCGCTTGGGAGCCCGTACTACTATGCGGATACAGGTGCATCTTGTATATCGCAGGATATAAGAGGCACCGGGACGACCATTGATCCGGCAAATTTCTATCTTCCTCCCGGAGCCGCGACCAATGCAGCCCCAAAAGACGATGGCACCGCCGGCCCGTTCGATATGGGGTTCGACATGACGTTGTTTGGTGAAGAGTCCCGATACGCGTGGATTGGCATTGACGGTGGTATTGCGATCTCGAATAACCTCTCTGATACCGTGGATGTCAATGCAACCGGGTTCTACACCACTGATTGGGATTTCCCGGATGACACGCGGTCCGGCGGACGGTCAGATACATCGGCGGGCGCTGCAAACCGCATGCCCCAGAACTTTATCGCCCCGTTCTGGAACGACCTCTTCCTTGGCGACAGCCTGACGACGTGCGGCAGAATCATGTACGGCAACGCCGGCGACACCTGTCTGTTCATCGTCGAGTATGATTCCATCGGCACCTTCGGAGCGGACGGTAATTCGGTCTGCGACGAAACGACATTCCGAGTTGTTCTGAACCGATGTGATGGAACCGTCGAATTCCAATACGATAACGTGGGCCTGACAGGACTTGATTCTCTGGCACTTGTCGGGATGGGGGGGAAATCAAGCAGCGAGTATACGTTCATCAACAAACAGACTTACCCATACGAAACGAAGCCGCGGAGTGGGTGGTGCGTAAAGCTGTACCCCGGCACCGTCGTCAATTCAATTGATGCCTGGAATATGGTCTCCGTCGGCGTCACGCCATTCGCCGGCAATTACTCGAAGGCAGCCTTGTATCCGTCCGCATTGGGGAATATGTTCAAATACACCGGCACCTACGTGGCGAGCGATCCGTTGTCCAACGGTATTGGCCTGTGGGCAAAATTCTCCGGTGTCCAGCCCGTGGGAGCGCGCGGTACTTTGCTGAATTCGCTGACTCAGGGCCTCATCGCGAATTGGAATATGATCGGCACGATAGGTCATCCGGTCACCATCGCCAGCATTATTCAAACCAACTGCACGGTGGCTGCCAGCAGCTACTTTGGGTATAGCTCGGCCGGCTACTATGCGGCAAACCTCGCGGGACCGAATAACCCGTCACCCGGAAACTTACTGCCAGGCTACGGCTACTGGGCGAAGGCGACAGGTGTTTCAGGCTCACCGAGCATAACGATGAATGCAGGCGCAGCAGCTCCAAAGCAGAACATGCCGACCGACTTGTCGACATTGAGCCGGATTACGATTATCGATGGTGGGGGAC
>DASYTP010000098.1:0-2550 GCA_036002145.1 Bacteroidota bacterium
CGTACCAATGTCTGAAAACTCGACGTTGACGTAGTACCCGTTGTTTTTCTTCTGGATCGGATAAGCGAGGCGTTTCCTGCCCCACCGATTGACCGCCCGGATTTCACCGCCGTTTCCGGTGATAATCTCCTGGACGTGAGCGTTCAGTGCCTCAATCTGGGAGTCCTCGATTGATGCATTGATGATGAATGTTGTCTCGTAGAGACGCTTTGAGTTGGTCATGGTTGTTCCCTTTGGACGTTGAACATCGATTCCTGAATAATTATCCCTGCAAGGGCGGGATAAATTCGGGAATAGGGTGAATTAACGTATAGCCTTGCTTATATGATTCAATGCTGCCTGAAGGTTCTCCTGCGCGACTATGATCGCTGCATCACGCGCATTGAGAACCATACCATTAACACTCTCCAGTTCCTCTGCGGCGAACGGTGAAAGGACAAATTCTGCGGTGGCTTGTTTATCCTTCGGTTTACGCTCGCTTCCGATCCCGCATCGCAGCCGAGGGAATTCGTGCGTTTGCAAATGCCAGATGATCGAGGCTATGCCGTTATGCCCGCCGGAGCTCCCACTCGCGCGCAGCCGAATGTTCCCGAGAGGAAGATGAAAGTCATCGAAAATCACCAGGATGTCCTGCAATTCAATGTCAAACTGCACGAGAATCTCCTGTACCGCGATGCCCGAGTTATTCATGTACGTGAGTGGCTTGACAAGGAGAATCTCCCGGTCCTGCCTCACAACGGCAGACTGAAACTCGCCCCTCCCGGCTCGAAGAGTAACCCGGAAATACCCGGCAATCGCGTCGACGACCGCAAATCCGATATTGTGACGGCTCCCGTCGTATTCTGAACCGGGGTTCCCCAGTCCGATAATTGCGCGCAAGGAGAGAGGATTACGGTGTCAATAAAACTATTTCTTCTCCTCCTTGGCGGATGCTGCAGGAGCTTTCGCCGGGGCCTCTGCTTTCTTTTCGCCCTCGGCAACTTCTGCACCTTCTTCCGGCTTCTTGCCTTTCGCAATGACTTCCGGTTCGGCAGGTGCTTCCGCGACCGCTTCACCCGCTGCTGGCTCTTTCTCTATTGTCGGAGGAACCACCCCCACGATGGAGTTGTCGGGATTCTCCAGGATCGTCAGAGTTTCAATTTTCAGATCGCGTACATGGATGAAGTGGTTCATCTTCAGCTCTCCGGCATTTACCTCGATGTGTTCCGGAATATCCTTTGGCAGGCAGGCGATCTTCAACCGGTGCATCACGTGTTGGAGTATTCCACCCTCACGGACGCCGAGAGGCGTTCCGCCGGTAACGACGATAGGAACCTCGATGCTGATTTTCTCGTCAGCGCGAAGTCCCTGCAAATCGAAATGCACGGGGCGGTCGGTCACGGGGTCGAACTGTATGTCGCGCAAGATACAACTCTTCCCGTCGGTATCGTTGAGTTTCAGGTTGATAACGTGGGTATCCGAAGTGTAGATGAGCGGCTTCAAGCTTTTCTCGTTGACGGTGATCGGGATGTTTGTTTCCCCGTGAACGTAGTAGACGCCGGGGATCATTCCCTGACGCCTCAAATTACGTGTGTGCTTTCCCATCCGGGTCCGCACTTCTGCCTGTAAGGTTATTTCGTGCATAGTGATCTCTTATCCTTTGTCCACATCAAACAATGAGCTGATAGATTCGTTATGAAACCCGCGCTTGATCGCTTCGCCGAAGATGTTTGCGACGGTGAGCACTTCGAGCCGGCGCGTGCGTTCGCACTTTGCATCGAGTGCAATTGTATCGGTGACAAGTAATCTCGTAACTTCTGAATTCGATATCCGTTCCGGGGCTTCGCCCGACAACAGCGCATGCGTGCAAGCTCCGTAAATGTCCTTTGCACCTGCCCGCTTCAACGCCTCGACGGCGCCGCAAAAAGTTCCCCCGGTGTCAATCAAATCGTCGACAATGAGAATATTCCGGTGTTCCACCTCCCCGATGATATTCATCACTTCGGCCTGGTTCGGCTTGGGTCTCCTCTTGTCGATGAGGATCAAATCCGCACCGAGTCGCTTTGCGAACGCTCGAGCCATCTTAATACCCCCTACGTCCGGAGAAACGACGGTAAGGTCCGGAATATTATGCTCGGAAAAGAACAACGCATATACAGCCGAAGAATACAGGTGGTCCACCGGGATGTCGAAGAACCCCTGAATCTGGGGCGCGTGAAGATCCATAGTGATAATCCGGTCGGCACCCGCCTCGGTCAGCAAGTTAGCGACCAGTTTTGCCGTTATGGAAACTCTCGGTTGGTCCTTGCGATCCTGGCGCGCGTACCCGAAATACGGAATCACTGCGGTCACTCTTCTCGCCGAGGCCCGCCTTGCACCGTCGATCATAATAAGAAGCTCCAGGAGATTATCCGCCGGCGGATGTGTCGACTGAATGATGAACACATCGCTTCCGCGAATATTCTCGCTGTACTTCATCCAAATCTCACCATCGCTGAAATTCTGAATTTCACATTCACCAAGATGTTGACCGATATGGCCAGCAATCTTCTCGGCAAGTCGTGGATTCGA
>DASYTP010000099.1:0-5403 GCA_036002145.1 Bacteroidota bacterium
CAAAACGTCGGTGTCGGGTAAAGGCGTTTATTTCATGTCGAGGTTTATCTGGCTGCCGCGGATCGATGCCACGGCGTAGGCAACGGCCCCTTCTCCCATGCCGATGAAGCCGAGCTCATCGCCCGTCGTCGCTTTTACCGAGACCTGATCGAGAGCCACCTCAAGAACTTGCGAAAGGTTTTCGCGCATCCGTTTAGTGTAGGGTGCAATCTTGGGCTGCTGCAGTATGACTGTCGAGTCGATATTCACGATTTCAAAGTTGTTCGAACGAAGATGTTCCGCGACATGCTTCAGCAATACCAGGCTCGAAATATCCTTGAATCTCGGATCCGAGTCGGGGAAGAGTTTCCCGATATCCCCGAGGGCGGCGGCTCCCAGCAGAGCATCCGAGATCGCGTGACAGAGCACGTCGGCATCGGAGTGGCCGACGAGTCCCTTGATGAACGGGATTTCGACGCCTCCAAGGATCAGTTTCCTGTTTACCACGAGACGATGAACGTCGTAACCTATGCCAAATCGCATTTCCCAAATTTTCTGAGTGATGGTTTACCGGACAATGAACTCCTCATTTTGATGCTGAGCCTCCCGCCATTCAACGATAACGTCTCTGACATGGGCTGCGCGTGGACCTATTTTGAGCTCGCGGATAAGCGCCTCGATCGCGGACCGATCGCCTTCAGCGAGAACTTCGACAGAACCGTTATGGAGGTTGCAAACGTAACCGGACAGGCCGAAGCTCCTGGCGTGACCACTTACAAAATACCGAAAGCCGACACCCTGCACTAACCCGTTGACGATAATGTGAGCACCGACTTCCATTTCGCAAGCAAAAATACATGGAAATTGAGAGAAAGTCAATATTGCTTTTCTTCTCCAATTTTCCTATACTCCCTGCACCAACCCCGACCAATTTTCGAAGGAGCTTCCATGAAGCGAAGAGACTTTGTCAAACTCACCGCCGCCTCTGGTGCGATGCTTATGGTTCCCCGCGCATTCTCAGGCACACAGGATCCCCGGGTAAAATTCTCCGATCCCGATCTGAAGACGCTCTCCGATGAAGCGCTCAATGCCGCGCGCATGAGCGGAGCATCGTACGCTGACATCCGGATTAATCGTTACCGGAACCAGTCCATTAACACGCGTGAGCAGCGCGTGATGAACATCTCCAACAACGAAGACTACGGCTTCGGCATCCGCGTACTGGTGGATGGAACCTGGGGCTTCGCGGCCAGCAACAACGTTTCGAAGGACGAAGTTGCCCGAATTGCCAACGAAGCTGTTGCGATTGCCAGGGCTAACAAGGTGATCCAGAGAGAGCCCGTGCAGCTTGCGCCCGTTCCGGCGTATCAGGACGTTTGGAAAACGCCAATCAAGATCGATCCATTTGAAGTGTCGATCGCCGATAAAGTCGGGCTGCTCCTGCAGATCAACGAAGCAGCGTTGAAGGCGCAAGGTGTTTCGTTCTGTTCCTCGTCCATGCAAATTGCCAACGAGCACAAGTTCTTTGCCTCGACGGAGGGATCGTACATCGAGCAGGATCTCTACAGGATGGTGCCGTCGTTTACCGTAACATCGGTGAATAAAGAAACCGGAAAGTTCGAAAGCCGCAACAGCCTTACCGAGCCGATCGGCAAAGGATACGAATGTGTGGATGAGAAATTCCTGATGGATGATGTGCGTCTTGCGGCCGAAGAAGCCGTAAAGAAGCATTCTGCGACACCGGTCGTTCCCGGGAAGCACGATCTCATTCTTCACCCGACAAATCTCTGGCTCACGATACACGAGTCGATCGGACATCCGACGGAGCTTGATCGGGCGTTAGGATACGAGGCGAATTACGCGGGCACAAGTTTTATGACTGTCGATAAGTTAGGTAAATTGAAAGTTGGTTCCGACATTGTCAACATAGTTGCAGATAAAACACAAAAAGACGGGCTCGCCACCTGCGGGTACGATGACGACGGGGTGAAGACGAAGGAATGGCATCTCGTCAAGGAAGGGGTATTCGTCGGTTACCAGACGATACGGGATCAGGCGCACCTTATCGGGGAGAAAGAATCCAGCGGATGCTGCTATGCCGACAGCTGGTCCTCGATTCCATTCCAGCGGATGCCGAATGTATCGTTACGGCCTGGGAAGGAAAAACTGATGCTCTCCGACCTCCTTGCCGACACGGAGGATGCGATCATGATCAAGGGGCGGGGAAGCTGGAGCATAGATCACCAGCGATACAACTTCCAATTCGGTGGACAAACGTTTTGGGAGATCAAGAAGGGGAAGGTCACGCAGATGCTGAGAGATGTCGCTTATCAGGCGAATACCGTCGAGTTCTGGAATTCCTGCGACGCAATCTGCAGCGCAGAGGAGTATTATCTCGGAGGTTCGTTCGGCGACGGCAAGGGAGAGCCAGGACAAAGCAACTCCGTAAGTCACGGCGCATGCCCTGCGCGATTCAGACAGGTGAACGTCCTAAACACCGGGAGGAAAGTATGACCCAGGATGAAGCAAAGCAGGTTGTCGAGAAGATTCTTTCGAACGCGAAGGCAGACGCGGTTCGCATTTCCGTCAACGGGGGAAGTTCATCAAATGTACGTTTCGCGCGCAACACGGTAACAACGAGCGGCACGGCTCAAGATACTTCGGTTTCTATTACTGCGACGTTTGGAAAGCAGAGCGGATCGTATAGCCTCAACCAATTCGACGACAAGACGATTGCAGATGCGGTGAAAAAAGCCGAGGAGCTTGCCCGCCTCGCGCCCGAGGACAAAGAATACATGCCACCGCTGGATCCGCAAACGTATCCTGCCGTAAACGCATATTCGGCCGAAACCGCGAACTATTCTCCGGAGCTCCGCGCAAAGATTGCCCGGGAATGTATAGGTATGGCAGAGGAAAAAAACCTTGTCGCCGCCGGGTTCGTCGATAATGGGGATAATTCTTCAATGTTCGCCAACAGTAAAGGCTTGCTCACTTACCGCAGATCGACTGATATCTCCTACTCCGTGACTGCACGCACGCAGGATGGCACCGGCTCCGGCTGGGCGGGCGGCGGCCACACCGATGCGGCAAAACTCGAAGGGAAAGCAATCTCGACTCGTGCGATTGAAAAAGCGATCGCCTCAGCCAATCCGTCCGAAGTGCTTCCTGGAAAGTACACGGTCATTCTCGAGCCGGAAGCGGTGAGTAACCTTCTCGGCGGATTTGGATTCAGGATGGATGCGGGAAGCGCAGACGAAGGACGAAGCTTTTTCGCGGAGAAGGACGGAAAGAACAAGATCGGCCAGCAGGTATTTCCTGAGTTTGTGAATATCGTTTCTGATCCGGCACATCCCGATGCACCCGGCTCCCCGTGGGGGGAAGACGGTCTGCCGTCGAAACGCGTAAACTGGATTGAGAACGGCGTAATCAGGAATCTACGATACTCTCGTTATTGGGCGCAGAAGCAGGGTAAGGAGCCCCTCCCCGCTCCCGCCAACATGATCATGACGGGAGGAACGGCGAGCCTCGAAGACCTCATTGCATCAACGGATAAAGGAATCCTCGTCACCCGTTTCTGGTATATCCGCGACGTCGATCCAAAGACGATGCTGCTCACCGGACTCACACGCGACGGAACGTTCTGGATCGAAAATGGAAAGATCGCACGCCCGGTCAAGAATTTTCGCTTCAACGAAAGCCCGGTCGCAGTGTTGAAGAATATAGAGATGATGTCGAAAGCTGTGCGGATGCAAAACGGCGCTTCAGCCAGTCTCATCCCGGCATTGAAAGTGAAGGAGTTCACGTTCTCGAGCTTAAGTGATGCGGTGTGAGGAAGATTGGGGATGGGAGATGGGAGATTGGGGATATTCTGGATAACTGGATGCTATTCGATGGCGGATTACGTCGTGCACATAAACGAGATATCAATAATGCTTCAGAACACAAACGCACAGGATTTTTGTTGTAATGTGGTTGTTGATGGCTCATACTGGAACTTTCATCCCTGAACCTGCCCGCGAAGGAATCGAGGCACTTGCCCTCAACAAGAAGATATCATGGCACGGGATTCAAATTCGATTGAGAAGCTGTTCTATAAAATTCATCCGCGGTACCGGCATCGATATGAGATTTACAACGAGTTGCTCTGCAACAATCTGACAAAAGATATAGCCTGGCTGGATATTGGATGCGGTCGAAATGAGTACGTAGCCGACTTCGGCCACAGAGCGGGGACTGCCCTCGGCATCGACAAGCTCACGAACAGGGAGAGTGCAGACGTCCCATTCCTTCAGGCCGATCTTCGCAACATCCCCCTTCCCTCGAATTATGCCGATCTCATTACGCTGCGGATGGTTGTGGAACACCTCGAGAGAATTCCTGAGGATCTCAGCGACATTGTGAGACTTCTAAAGCCGGACGGAAGATTACTCCTGCTGACGACGAACGTCTTGAGCCCGGTTGTGTTTCTTCCCCGCCTCCTCCCGTTTGCCCTCAAGACATGGCTCATTCAGAAATATTTTGATGTGAGCAGTGAAGACATTTTCCCAACATACCATAAGCTCAATTCTCCGGGGAAGATGATTCGCGTATTCAGCGACATGAAGCTCATCAGCCTCGAATACATCGAGCAGGTACCCTTACCAAACCCGCTGTTGACATTACTCTTCGGATTGTGGTATTCATTCACAAATATTCCCGGTCTCAGATACTTCAGGAGTAATCTTCTCGCAGTTTTTCAAAAGCAGGAACTTTCCACAGACCGTGTGAGGAAAGACGCATCGAATTGACTCATGAGTCAAGACAGGTACTCTCCGATGGGATCGCTTATTTGGGAGTCAAACTCAGTTTCAGCAACGGTATGTCATCAGAAAACTCTGATAGCAGGAGCCCTGCAATGATGATTGTTCCTCCGACCACGCCAAGCATTCCAATAATTTCCCCCCTGACAAAAAAGCCAAATATTGCCGCGACGACGGGCTCGAGGGCAAAGATAACCGCGGCGCGTGTCGGTGTCGTATCCCCCTGAAAACGATTCTGTGCCCACATCGTGATAACGGTAGCAAAAATGGTGAGATAGAGCAGCCCCGCGATGAATTCAACCGAGGTGGAAATCACGATGTCTTCGAAAGGGACCGCGACAACCAACCCCACTACCCCGCAAAATAAGAACTGAATGAATGTCAACTGCGTGCGGTCAACTTCAGGCGGTATCGTATCGAGATAGACGATAAACACGGCGAAGAACAGGGCACAGATGAGGTTCAGAGCATCGCCGATGTTAAACTCGGAACCTTCAGGCGACGTGAGCATATAGAGCCCTCCCGCTGCACAAATGACTCCGAGAATGTTCCCAACCTTTAGCGGACGCTCAGGCAACTTGAAGAGCCGACGCGACACAAATTGTACGATTGGCGTTAACGGCAC
>DASYTP010000100.1:0-3124 GCA_036002145.1 Bacteroidota bacterium
CGAAGCCATCGATTTCCCCGTCAGAATCTCGGCGGCGAGCTCGCCGGTTGCGCTTGGTTGGCATATTTCCGAATCCGCTACAACGGAGTATTCGCTTGTCGTCACCAATAAGCAGACAGGCAAGACAAACACGCGGTTGATGACGGGGGAGGGGAACGTGATATTGTGGAATCCCGACATTAGCGAAGTGAAGATACACGTTTCCGGAAACCTGGCGCCGTCGCAATTCGCGCTGCATCAGAATTATCCTAATCCGTTCAACCCGTCAACAGTTATCCGTTATCAGTTACCCGTTAATAGTTATGTGACGCTGAAGGTTTTTGATCTTATCGGCAAAGAGGTGAAGAGGCTTTTCGACGGTGTGCAGGAGGCGGGTTACTACACGGTGCCGTTCGTGGCCGATCATCTTGCCAACGGTGTCTATTTTTATCAACTGACGGCTCGCCAAATTCCGACCCGGATGGATCGGGGGAACGGGCAAGCAGGAACATTCACGAGCGTGCAGAAGATGCTCGTGCTAAAATAAACCAGGGGAGGTTTTCGATGTTCGCAAAACTTGGTCTCATCGCGCTCACGCTGGCGGCGTACACGAGCGCGCACGCTCAACAATTCCAATTCACGATGCATGGCGCAGATAGCCTTGGACATGAGAGGACAATCGTTTTTGGTGTCCATCCGCAAGCCACGTTCTGCGCCGATAGCGCGCTCGGCGAGTACAATTCTTTCCCGCCATTTCCCGTCATGTTCTCCTGGACGAATCCGGGAGCGAGTGGAATCTGCGACAACAACGATTGTTTCGACTGCGGAAGAGTATCGGGCGCAAACAGCCCATATCCCGCTGACTTACGACCATACATGAATCGCACCCAGATCGATACCTATCGGGTTTCAATGTACTCGTATGATGGTGGATTTCCCTTCAGCGTCTCATGGGAAGGCGACTTTTCCACCTACTGCGACAGCATGATATTGACCTATACCGGCTCATCGGCCGGGGTGGTTGTCGTTGATATGTTCGATACGGCCGCAATGCAGATCACTGATCCATCGGTCTTGCACGCCGATATCATCCGATGGGGCGCGAAGACACCTCCTCCCCCGATCCCGGTCCAGCTCTACCCGCCGCCGGATGGGGAAGACATTGCTCTACCGGTGACCATTCGTTGGCGAACAGCGATTGGCGCGGATTCATACAGGCTGCAGGTGTCTTCAGATTCGCTGTTTGTTATTGACCTGCACATGGATTCGACGACCACCGACACTTCGAAGCCCGTCAATGACCTTGCTTCAGGGGAAGAGTACTATTGGCGCGTTAAAGCACAAAAGAATGAGAGTTCGAGTAATTGGTCGGAAGTCCGGCGTTTTCGAACCATCATCCCCTCTGTCAGCCTGCGGCTCTCCGGACACTGGAATCTGGTCTCGCTTCCCCTGAATACTTCTCCTGCGCCCAAATCCGCCGTCTTTCCAACTTCGCAGACAACGGCCTACTACTACTCCCTGGTGAGTCAACACTACATGGTTTCCGATTCGCTCTCTCATGGCGTGGGATACTGGCTCAGGTTTTCGAGCGACCAGGAGGTACGAATCGAGGGAGTTTTGCTCGAAACGGACACCGTGTCTCTCATGCCCGGCTGGAACCTGGTAGGTTCCATCGCCACTCCTGTCGCTGTCTCTTCAATCATCAGCGATCCACCGGGCCTCGCAACGAGCAGCTTTTACGGATACAAAGGACGCTACGAACCGTCTGACACCATCCATCCGGGCGAGGGCTACTGGGTGAGGGTGAGCGAGCCGGCAAGACTAATACTTTCCCCGGCATCCGTTACAGGTGCATTGTCGAAGACCCTCCACGTCGTGCAGACAACGGAGAGGCCGCCGGCGTCACCTGCGGACGAATTCTCAAGCCTCGCACCGTCAACGTCGGAAAGAATCCCGGATCATTTCAACCTCGGGCAAAACTTCCCGAACCCGTTCAACCCGACGACGTCGATCCGGTACGAGCTGGCCACGCCCGAACGTGTCCGCCTCGTCGTGTACGATATCATTGGAAAAGAGATACGGACGCTCGTCGATGGGCTGCAGCCGGCGGGCTTCTACGACGTGCAATTTGTCGCCGATCATGTCGAGAGCGGTGTGTACTTTTATCGACTGACGGCAGGACAATTTACGAGCGTCCAGAAGATGTTATTGCTCAAATAAGGCGATGATGAAGCTACAATTGGTTGCGAAGTAACTGGAGGGATGATTGGTCGGCTCGGCATTGAAAGTCATAATACTTATTCTGATTCCGCTTGAAATTGGAATCTCTCAGACATGGGTACAGAAAGTTACCTCGAGCGCTCTGGGAAATTCGCTGGCGGTAAATCCGCTCGACTCGAACATCATCTACGGTTCACCCGGATCGCGGTTCGTGCACATCAGCAGGGATCGGGGATATACCTGGCAACAGAAGGGCAACGGAGTCCCGGTCGCCGGTGTCCAGCCCAACATCATCAAATCCATCGCTGTAAACCCACTGGACACGTTGCAGCTTCTGGTGGGAGTTGAATCGAGCGGCTCTGAGTTCGACAGGATATTGAAATCCACGGATGGCGGACTGTCGTGGACGCAAACGTGGGCGGGATCGTTCTACTACTACGGCAAGCCCGTGGAGTTCGAACCCCGGCATCCCGACACCGTCTACACGATGGGCAACGATACCCTCTGGCGCAGCATCGATTTTGGCTCAACGTGGGATACCGTCACGGTCCGGAGAAACGGTGATTTTAACGCCTGGTGCGATGCCGAGATCCGGCCCGACAGCGCCAACATTATTTTCCTCGGAGACGCGGGTACGGGTATCTGGAAAACAACCGATCATGGCGCTACGTGGAGGAAGGTCTTCGCTGCAATCGCGAGCGGTGAAGTCCCCAGCATTGCCATCGATCCATTCAACGTTCAGGTGATGTACGCGACGAGGTTCAGCGGCGGCGGCGGAGTCATCAAGAGCACCGATGGCGGTGAGACTTGGCAAGCGTTGACAACCCCCGTAGGCTTTTCCAGCACGTGGTGGATCACGTGCTCGGCCGAACATCCCGGTTACGTTTATTTTGGAGTGTTCTTTACGGGAACCCTCGGAGGCGTC
>DASYTP010000101.1:0-3188 GCA_036002145.1 Bacteroidota bacterium
GCCGGCGCAGGACCTGGATTTTTCGTCCAGCGCGATCGTTATGCGATAATGAAGAACATGATAGGTGCGGTCGCGGGCGAAGTGTTCCGTCGGGGAGGGCTTGTCCTGGGCAGAAAGTGAAAGCACAAAGCAAAATAGGGGGAGTAGAATATGAAGTCTTGTCATGCTGATCGGCGATTGGCGACTGGAGATTGGAGATGCGCTGTGCCAACTGAAGTCTTTCGCGCGCGCTCGACCCGCACGGCAAGTTGGCCGCAGGCTGCGTCGATATCATCGCCCGCGCTGCTGCGGACGAAGACAGTCACGTGTGCTTTACGTAATTTTGCCACAAACTCCGCCATTCGTTTCGGAGGCGTGGGTTGAAGCCGTGCTGAGATTCCTGTCGGATGCGTAAAGTCGATGCCATGAAACGGGATAATGTTCACTTTGCACGGAATTTTTCTCGAAAGCGAAGCCAGCAGCGCGATGTCCTCGTCACGGTCGTTCCAGCCATCAAAGAGGATGTACTCGAATGTCACTCTGCTTTTCATCTTTCTATAGTAATATTGGACTGAGTCAAGGAGTTCCGGGAGGGGGAACTTCCGATTAATGGGCATAAGCTCCGAGCGGGCGTTATGGTCGAGTGAATGCAGCGAAACGGCGAGCTTCACCTTGCGCCCTTCGTCTGCCATCCGGCGGATTTTCGGCGCCCAGCCCGCCGTGGAGATGGTGATCCGCCGTGGCGCAATATCCATGCCGGTTGAAATAATATCGACGGAATTCATCACAGGTTCATAATTCATGAGCGGCTCACCCATTCCCATGTAAACAAGATTGGTGATTTTCTTCTTCGATATCCGTTGAGAGTGAAGCACCTGATCGACTATCTCACCTGCTGTAAGGTTGCGCAGGATGCCCATGGAGGCCGTTGCACAGAATTTGCAATCGAGTGCACAACCGACTTGAGTTGAAACGCAGAGCGTCAACCGCTTCTGCTCGTCGAAGGCTGTTCGCGGCGGGATGAGGACACTTTCGATCCGCTTGCCGTCGGAAAGTTCGAACAGGAACTTTGTCGTCCCATCCCGATGTGACGATTGCTCCTCGACGAGCTTCAATGAATCGATGCAGGCGACTGAAGCAAGTTTTTCTCGCAGCGGTTTCGAGAGCGACGACATCTCATCGAACGAGGATGCTTCTTTCGCATACAGCCAGTCGAAGAGCTGCGCGCCCCGGAATCTCTTTTCGCCGACGGAGAGGGCAAAATCTTCTAACTCGTTGAGCGTTAGGCCTTTAAGATTGGGTTTGGTCATAGCAGGCAGATAGAATGTAAGAAAAGAGGGGGCGGGAAGCAAAAGGACGAGGGGAGGAGATCCAAGACTAACGATAACTGACAGGATGTTCGATGTTGGATGTTCGATATGCGATGTGAGTGTGGATGTGAGTGGTTGGGGGGTGAGGTTCGAGGTTCGAGATTTGGAGTTTGAGGTTTGAGGTTTCAAGATTCAAGGATCGAGTGAGCGCCTCCCCAAAGGGGTCCTTCGGACTGGCGCCACATCGAGGATCAAGGATCTCCGCCGGAGGCGGATGCGCCTCCGGCGAAGAGGATCGAGCATCGTTATTTCACCCCGATGTTAATTTGCTTCCCGATCCCGGTTTTGTCGACGAAGATACTCACTGTGGAGGTCGAAGAATCCCACCGCCAGCCCTGCCCTTCCTCCCGGATTTCGTTCACCTTGCGATTGTTTATTGTTACGTTTCGAGGTTGCGGCACGCTGTGCAGTCGGACTTCGTATGAACGTGTCGTCACCTGGCCGCTGAAGTTACCCTTCGTAGGCCCAATGGTGATTTGAGTGGCGCGCTTTCCGGGCTGAGACGAAGTGATCGGCGTCCAGGCGTATTTTCCCTTGAGGTATTCGAGCGAAGTTCCATCGTCTTCGTAGAGGTTAAACCGCGATGGGGAGCCGTACACATCAATTGTGAGGGTATCGAGCGGACGTTGATCCGAAAAATCTCTCTCCCGTTCCATCGGTATGATCGAGCCCGATCTGACGAACATCGGAAAGGCATCGAGCGGGTACGACCGGCGGATTGTCTGGTCGCCAGTGAGTGCTTGACCGCTAAAATAATCGATCCATGCACCCGGAGGCAGGTAGATTTCCTTTTCTCCCAGCGAGTCTACAACCGGCGAGACCAGCAATTCCTTGCCGAAGAAATACTCTTCCGGATGACGGTAGGCCTGTTCCAGCGAAGGATACTCCAGATATAGCGGGCGAACAAGAGGCATCGCTTCGTCATGCGTGAGCCTGCAGTATGTATAGATGTAAGGAATCAGCCGGTATCGAAGCTGGAAAAACGACCTCGCAATGACTTCAGCGCGCGAGCCAAAGACCCACGGCATTCGGCGATTTCCCTCACCGGGATTTTCGTGCGCAGAGTGAAGCCGCAAAAAAGGGCTCAGCGCTCCGAACTGCACCCACCGAACGTACAAATCAGGGCTGATGTTCGGACCGATGAATCCGCCGATGTCATGCGTAATATACGGCATGAGCACATTTCCTCCCTGGGATGTGTAGGGGATTTCAAACGCGAGAACTTCCCATTGCGAGTAGGTGTCGCCGGTGAAGAGCGATGGATATCGATGACTCCCCCAACCGCCGGACCGGCTGAAGATGAACGACCTTTTCCCGGTCTGCTGTTGTGTGAAATCGTAGAAGACTTTGTTAGTCCACATTTGGCTATTGAGTCCTTCCATCTCACAGGAACCGCTTCCGCCGTCGACCCACCAGAACTTCACGCCCTGATCAATCAATGGACGATGAAGAACGTTCATGTATAATTCGGCTTGCGTTTTGTCCGCAAGATTGAAGCGAATCCCCCGCGGAGGAAGTACATCCGCGATGACCACGGGAGTCAGAGTGAGTCCGCCACCCCCGCCCCAGTCGTTCACACGCAGAGCGATCAATATTTTCTCCCCCGGTGTTACGAGCGAAGAAATCTCTGTGGAAGTTGCAGAACTCCACACGCTGCTTCCCGCCGATCCGTGGTGGGCGACCTTCCTCCCATTCAGGAAGAGATCATATTCGTCGTCAACGCCGCCAAAGGTAAGATAGAGAGAATCAAACGTCAGATCCCGGGAGATGGTGACATCTTTGCGATACCAGGCAATCCCATCGTAGTCGCGGTATCCCTGATCTTCCCATGTGATTCCT
>DASYTP010000102.1:0-6791 GCA_036002145.1 Bacteroidota bacterium
CACGACAGGCGGTTTCGGGCATACCCCGTTGAAGAAGCTGAACGGCGCCAGGTTGCGATTGCCCTCCTTGTCGACGGTCGACACGAACGCGATCGGTCTCGGCACGATCGCGCCGATCATGAGCTTGTAGATGTCGGGGTAGGGGTGATCTTGAGGGTTGATAATCAAGTTACGTGTCCGATGTCGGATGTTCGATGTCCGATGTTCGTTTCTTTGAGGTCACTCATCGTATGGAAGGGCGTTTTCCTTCACGTATGCGGGTGGCTGATGGTCGGCCAGGACGGACTCGATGAATCGATAGATCATGCGTCCCAGATGATCATACTGTTCACGAAGCTGAACATACGTCCTGTCGTCTTTCAGTGACTGCGTTTCGAAGAGGATTGTGAGGTGATAGATCACCTCCTGAGATGAACCGAAAGCTCGATGAAGATACTGCAAGTATTCATTTTTGTGTCGTCGAAGGCAATATCCTTCGACAATATTTGCGCCTACCGACTTTGAGGCGCGCCGTATCTGGCTCCCTTCCTCATACATCTCAAACTTTGGAAGAGATAAGCTCATTCCGTGCACCTCTATCGCCAATTTCCTCGCAAGCTTATAGATCTCTAATTTTTCAAATCCAGATTCCATTCTGCATACCTCCCTTTTTTGCGGACATCCAGCAACTAAAATCGAACATCGGAATTCGAACATCGAACATCGCTTATTTCTCGTTCCAGCTCTTCCAGTAATCCTTCCACTCCGCCGCTTCACCTTCGGGCGTCAGGAATATTGGGTTCACGGTATCGATCATGACGGCATACTCGTCGGTATATTTTTTCTTCCCCTGATTCGCGAGCGCTTTCGGATGCGGGCCATGATGGATGCCGCGGGGATGGAGCGTGATCATGCCGGGCTTAATATCCTGCCGGCTGATGAAATCGCCGGCGTGATAGAAAATGAACTCATCGGAATCCGTGTTGCGATGGAAGAAGGGAACTTTGAGCGCGTCGGGCTCTTCTTCCACGGGTCGGGGAACGAAGCTGCAGACCACGGCTCCCGGCGTCACGAACGACGTATGGGCGCTCGGGGCGAGATGGGCGCGAGGGCTCACGACAGGCCGCACGTCCTTGATGTTCAACTTCCAGACCGTCAGGTCTCCTTTCCACCCAACAACGTCCATCGGGTTGAACGGGTAGAAAATCGACGAGAACTGATCGCAGAACTTGATGCGCACCTCCCACTCACGATTGTCGTCGAGGTTCGGGGCCGGTTCCGGCGTCACGAGAACAGCGGGATCGTAGAGTGCGTGCTGGCCGAGCAGTCCTTTGTCCGGCGGGTCGAATTCTCCCGACGACTGGATGAGCAGGAAGAAATTATCCTTCGTCTCAGGCATGACCCGGTACGTGCTCGCCCGCGGGATGGAGATATAATCGCCTTCTTCGAAGTCCAGCGGACCCCAATCCGTTTCCAGCACACCTTTGCCGCGATGAATAAAGTACATCTCATCGCCGTCGGCGTTGCGGTAATAGAATGGCATAGGCTCTGATCGTCGGGAAACGTACATGGTGATGTCGTCATTCTGCAGAAACGCGACCGGCGTGCCGCTCGGATCAGACTGGTCGCTTGGACGGAGTTTATTGCAGTCGATTGAGTGGGGGCGCACAGCCCCTTCGATGCGGATCCAGTCGGTTGGTGGATGAGTGTGATAGAGGTGCGTCGACTTCCCGTAGAATCCTTTGCGGCCGTGTTCTTCTTCGAATGTTCCGGCGGGGAGTCCGACGTGCGCCTGTTTGGCGAACTTGCCTTTCTTGAGTGGAAACATATGGATTGCGGATTTGAGATTGGTGATTGCGGATTTGGGTTATGTGCTCGATGCGAATGTACAAATTCTAAAGTAACAAAACCAATTGTCGACTCTGCGCTCCTCGCGAACTTCCAGAGGAAAACTCCCGAAAGATCGCGGTTTGCCGAGAAAACTTTCAGGTAGCGGCGAAGCTCTTCATTTCGTCAATAATAATTTCTTTGTTTGTGAGAGCGTGCCCTGGGTTAACCGGTAGAAATAAACTCCGCTGGAAAATCCTTTGGCGCTCCATACGGCGATGTAGATGCCTGGAGACTTCTGTTCGTCCATCAATGTCGCGACTTCCTGACCAATCAAGTTGAACACGCTGAGCCTGACTGCGGCAGCAGCGGATAATGTGTAGCGAATAACTGTTTTCGGGTTGAATGGGTACGGGAAGTTTTGTTCCAAGAGATAATTATTGGGTAACTGGATTGTGCGTTCGTCGTTGATAGACGAGACGATACCGCCCGTGGATGTATGGAGAATTGTTCCAAAGTTACCAACCGCGATGCCGGTCGAATCATTCATGAATCTAACTTTTGACAGCTCATTGGTGGTTGGCGTAGGTTGTTTGAACCAATCGAGCCCCCCATCTGTCGATTTGAGTACCAAGCCGCTGTCTCCTACCACGACGATCCGCTCGCTGGTGATGTAACGGACACATCGAAGTCGTCTTGTCGTTCCTGTGGATCGCTCTATCCAGTGTGTCCCGCCATCGTCAGTCTGAAATATCCTCCCACCGATTCCCACCGTGGTCCCTGAGTTGGTATCCAAGAAATGAACGCTCGTTAAGCTTAAAGGCAATACTGCTTGTGTCGACCAGCTTCCGCCGCCATTTGTAGTGCGAAGGACGCTGCCGTAGTACCCAACGGCAACGCCTGTGTTTGCATCAGAGCGGAAGACATCAAGCCATCCATCGAGATGATCTTCATTCTGTAATTCCCATGTGTTGCCTCCATCGGTCGTGCCCAAGAGCTCACCTGATGTTAAAGCCGCGGTACCTGTGAACGCATCAGCGAATGATATGGCCCGGACCCAATTGTTAACGTTGATTGGGAGGTGCGACCATTCACCGCCTCCATTAGTAGTCTTCAGTATGTAACCATTCATCAGTCCTGAAGCGTAACCTGTATCAGGGGTCGGGAATTCAACTGAGATAAGGGTGTTTCCTTGAGGGACGGGATTTTCCCACTGCCATCCCGACTGGGCAAAGAGATAAGAGGGAAGGAACAGGGTGAATCCGAAATACCTGATGGGCGATTTCACCCCGGAAAAGTTCATTAGATCTCAGAGTCAAACCTGACTTGATTTTTCAGTCATGCTCCACCTACATTTTTCATTTTTCCTTTTGAATTTTGAATTGTTTACAGGTTCCCTCTCTCCGCCTGCTCCCTCTCAATCGCCTCAAACAGCGCCTTGAAATTTCCCTTTCCGAAACTCTTGCTCCCTTTGCGCTGGATGACTTCGAAGAAGAGCGTGGGGCGGTCCTCGACCGGCCTCGTAAAGATCTGGAGCAGGTATCCCTCGTCGTCCCTGTCTACAAGGATGCCGAGCTTTTGCAACTCATCGACCGGCTCGTCAATCTTTCCGACGCGGCTTTGCAATTCATCGTAGTACGAGGAAGGCACACGCAGAAACTCCACCCCTTGCGCGGTGAGCTTCCTTACCGTGTCGATGACGCTGTCCGTTGCCATCGCGATGTGCTGAACGCCGGGGGAGCGGTAGTACTCGAGGTATTCTTCGATCTGGGATTTCCGTTTGCCAGGCGCCGGCTCGTTAATGGGAAACTTTATCCGGTCGTTACCGTTTGCCATTACTTTCGACATGAGTGCGGAATACTCGGTCGAGATGTCCTTGTCGTCAAAATGCCTGAACAACCGGAATCCCATAACGTTCATGTAGAAATCGACCCATTTGTTCATGCCGCCGAGCTCAACGTTCCCGACGCAATGATCGACATATTTCAAACCGACCGGTCGTGCGAAAGTGTCCTCCGGGATGGCTCTGTATCCGGGCATGAACGCACCGCGGTAATTTTTCCTTTCTATAAAGGAGTGAATCGTATCTCCGTAAATTCCGATGGACGACTTCTTCAGCTCGCCGGATTCATCCTGGAACGTTGTAGGTTCCATCACGCCGCGTGCCCCGCGTTTCGTCGTCTCCCGGTATGCCGACTCGGCATCGTCGACCCAGAGCGCTATGTCCCTCACTCCATCGCCGTGCAGCTTGATGTGATCGCTGATCGAGTGCTCCGGCTGAAGCGGAGTCGTTAAGACAAAGCGAATCTTATCCTGTTGAATGACGTAGGAGGTTTTGTCGCGAACTCTCGTCTCAAGCCCGGCATAGGCGACGAGCTTAAACCCGAACGCGGTGCGATAAAAGTATGCCGATTGCTTTGCGTTTCCGACATAGAATTCGATGTAGTCCGTGCCGTTGATAGGGAGGAAGTCTTTGGTAACTTCTCTGCTTGTTTTAGACTCGGGAAGCATGATCGTTCTCCTTGCTGATACGTCTACGCACTCTTACTGGAATCTTCAATCAATTTATCGAATAGATTTGTCAGGTTCAATTCATTGGCCCATCGCCTAAGATACGGCATATCCAGTCTGTCTCCCTGCCTTCTTCTTTCGAACTCTACTGCACCGTAGTCGCTCGATTTTCTGACTATCAGATCGATTTTAACGCCAGAGGAAAAACGAACGATGTTAAACATGGACCGTCTCTTGAGCGCGTTCGTTGCCATTTCCTTGTCAGTTAATTCTGTTCAGTTTCTTTTACAAGAATTTTCTTGAGTGCGTCCATCAATGCCTGGTTATCGTCATCTGTCCCTATAGTGATTCGAATGCAGTTAGGCAAACCGAACGCCTTGAGCGGACGGACGATCACTCCGAGCTTAAGGAGCTCTTGAAAGATGAAATTAACGTCTCTTTCATTCTCACGGACTACCATCACGAAATTTGCCTCGGATGGGACGACTTTCATGTCCAGCTCACCAAGGGCTTTCGTCAGGAACGCCAGTCCACGTGAGTTGAGCTCAAGCGAGCGATGCAGAAATTCCTTGTCGCGCAGTGCTCCAATTCCTGCCGCCTGGGCAAGCGTGCTCGGTTCAAACGGCAGTTTCACCTTCAGCAAGTTCGCAATCAGGTCCTCGTGAGCAAATCCATAACCGATGCGGATGCCTGCCAGCCCATAGATTTTAGAGAACGTGCGCAGCGTGATAACATTGTCGTACCGGTAATGCATCGAGTCGGGATAGATCGGATTGTCGCGCGCAAATTCGAAGTACGCCTCGTCAAGGATGATTAAGACGCGCTCGGGGACTTGCCGATAAAATGCGTCAAATTCCTGCTTGGTAAAAATTGTGCCTGTAGGATTATTGGGATTTGCCAGATAGATAATCTTCGTGTGAACGTTTATCTCGCCGGCGAGCGCGGGAAGATCGTAATGCCAATTCCGGTAAGGGACTGTCCGGTAACTCACCCCCCGGGACCTCGCAAGCACCTGAAAGCCGATGAACGCCGAATCAGTGGTAAGCACTTCGTCGTCGTCACAAAGAAACGTTCGGATGATATTCGACATGATGCCTTCAGACCCGCTGCCCGCAATGACATTGCCGATCTTCAGGCTAAACTTTTCTGCCAATACCTTTCGCAAGTCGTACCCGCCATTCGGGTAGTAATGCAGATCGGAGTAATGATGTCGCAGCGCTTCCACCGCACACGGGGAAGGACCGAGCGGGTTTTCGTTTGATGCCAGTTTTATGACCCGTTCTATCCCGAGTTCACGTTTCACTTCCTCGATAGGTTTTCCGGGTTTGTATGGTTGGAGCGACTCGATATATGGAGGAACTAATGGCATCGTTCAGTGTGTGGAAGTCTTACCTCTGATTGGAAGATAGCAAAGGCTGCCCTGAAAATCAAACACTCAGAGCACGTATTTGAAAGTATTCGAAAAATTCGCTACAATCAAGTCGAACATTCATTTCATGCGTTCCATCATCTACCCCATACTTCGAAGTCACATCCTCCTCATTTGTCTTGTAAGTTTCGCCGGGAAGACTTTTCCTCAGCAAGCGGATTCCGGCGGGAGTATTACGTATCACACGTTTCATGATTCCATTAGCAATTTCGACAGCGTTATCACGCTTCCCCATCGCTTCATCGTAAGTGGATCCGAGGCCGTACTCCTCGATTCTTTGCGGCTGATTCCCGACAAGCACTATTCGCTTCAGTCTCGATCCGGAACGGTTATCCTGCATCGACATAACATGGCGGCGACGGCTCACGATACCACTTCGCGCGCTCAACTCACGGTCTCCTACAGGTCACTTCCGTTCGATTTTCGCCCGGCTTACAGGCACCGGGAGGCAGTGATGCGATATGATTCATCGCTTGGCGAGCAGATCAAAGTATCCAGGCCGTCGACGGCGTTTTCATTTGACGACCTCTTCGGCTCGAATTTGCAAAAGAGCGGCACAATTGTGCGTGGATTGAGTATCGCCTCGAATCGCGACCTTACGCTGAATTCCGGCTTTCGAATGCAAATGTCCGGCAACCTGACAGGCGACCTGCAGATCATCGCCGCGCTCACTGACGAAAATACCCCCATCCAGCCCGAAGGGACGACGCAATCGCTCCAGGAAATCGACAAAGTCTTCGTCGAAATTCGCAGCCCGGATGCGACTGCCACGCTTGGTGATTTTAACATGAGCCTGTCGGGAAATGAGTTCGGCCGCCTTAATCGGAAACTGCAGGGCGCCCGGGGCTTTGCCGAATTTCGACCCCCAGGATTCGCTGGCGACGTTACCGTCGCCGCGGCATCGGCACGAGGAAGATTCACTACGAACCTGTTTCAAGGCCAGGAGGGTGTGCAGGGTCCGTACAGATTGACCGGGCAGAACGGCGAGAGAACGATCGTCATCGTTGCCGGCACCGAGCATGTCTATGTCAATGGCGAGCGGATG
>DASYTP010000103.1:0-3607 GCA_036002145.1 Bacteroidota bacterium
CTTTATCGATCGATTTCTTCGCGTTATCAAGGCGATCTATTGTATGATCATAATGAAACCAGTACATCCCGGCGTGTGTCTCGCCCATCCTGGCATACGCGAGTGCGAATTTCGGATCGAGCTCGACTGCTTTTTGAAACATTTGAATCGCAATCTGAAAATCTTGTTTTGAATAACTCCGGCGGAAATACTCGTTACCGCGCAAATACGCATCGTACGCTTCGGGGTTATCCGTGTGGGTTGCTTCCAGGGTTTTGCGTTCCGGCTGCAAGAGCGTCACACCCAGCGCATTCGCAACCTGTGTCGCGATATCCGATTGCATCGTAAACACATCGGACAGAACGGCCTCGTATGGTTGCGACCAGACCTGCGTGGCATCGCTCACCTTGATCAATGCCGGATTGACACGAACGCGCGTTTTGCTGTCGGCAGTCGTCCCCCACCGGATGGTTCCCTGCAACACGTACTCGACGCCAAGTTCGTTGCCGATCTCTTTCAACGGCTTCGTTGTTTTCTTGTACTGCATGGCGCTGGTTCGTGCGATAACGGCGAGGCCGGACAGCCCGGACAGCCTGCTGGTAATTTCCTCCGTGATACCGTCGGCGAAGTATTCCTGGTCGGACGCACCCATATTCTCGAACGGCAGGACCGCCATCATTTTCCTTCCCGATCCGGAGGGCGCATTCGGTGACTCGGCAACGTGGAAATACGACACTGCAGCTACAGCCAGCACTGCGATAACAGCCCCGATGATGAGCAAAAGTTTAACCCTCGAAGAGCCTGGCGGCGGTGCGCCCGGGAGGCTTGCCGGCGAACCACTCTGATTCACAGCCTGATACGGAGCTACATCGGGAACAGGCATCGAAGCGAGAGATGCACGCGATACCTTCGTCGATTCGCGCTTGAGCCGTCGTAAGTCGATGAGCAGGTCGTGCATGCTTTGATAGCGGTCGGCGGGGTCTTTCTCGAGCGACCGGTTGAAAAGGTGGAGAAACTCCGGCGTTAATTCGGGCACAAATTTGGTGGCCGGCTCCGGTTCTTCATTGATGATCGAATACATCATGGAGGCTTCATGCTCACCGCGGAAGGGCATGTGCCCCGTGAGAATTTCGAACAATACTACGCCGAATGAAAAAATATCGCTGCGGTGATCGACTTCGCCCCCCTGGATCTGTTCGGGAGCCATGTAGGCGAGTGTTCCGACCGTGCTCGATGTGCGGGTGAGTTTCAACGATCCTTTGAGTTTTGCAAGCCCGAAATCCATGACCTTGATCTGGTTGCGGGCGTTGACCATGATATTTTCGCATTTGATGTCGCGGTGGACAATCCCCTTGGTGTGCGCTTCCTGCAGCGCTTCGCCGATTTGAATCGCATATGTTACTGCATCCGGCACCGATAATCTTCCATGCTGTATCTTCGCGCGCAACGTCTGGCCGTCCACGAATTCCATGACGATAAACTGCTCACCATGAGATTCCTGAATATCGATGATGGAACAAACGTTCGGATGGTTTATTTGTGCCGCAGCTCTTGCCTCCTGGAGGAAGCGTGCTTTTTCCGCTTCGTTTGCAGTGAGATGATGGGGTAGAAATTTTAGCGCAACCTCGCGCTCGAGCTTTGTGTCGCGCGCTTTATAGACTACGCCCATTCCGCCCTCGCCGAGCTTCTCGAGGATTTTGTAATGCGATATCGTTTGGCCGATCATGAAGACGTTATTTGTTATTAGTTATCAGTTATTAGTCATCGGTCGTTGGTGTTCAGTACTGTTTCATTTGTCACTGGTCATTCGTTCCCGCTCTGCGGGATCACTGGTCATTTGACATCAGTCAATGGCTTATGTGTTCTTAGTACTTCGTTCTTTGTACTTCGTTCTCAGTTCCTCACATTCCCCACTAATCCACTAATCCATTACTCCAGATCTTCCTTCTCATCATCTCATCTACTCACATACTCATCTACTCCAGTACTCACATACTCATCTACTCCCCTCCTCCTCACTTCACCAACCCCACCTTCCTCGTCAGCTCGACGAACCGCGGCTCCGAGCGCACATCATCCCACATGTAGTCTTCATTCAGCGAGGTGATCCACGTGCTGTTATCATGGAAGTCTCGGTCGAGAAATTCCAATACTTTTTCCTTGTCGCCAAGCCCGGCGTAAATCCGGGCGATGTTATACGCCGAGCCTGTTCCCACCCGATACCGCTCTTCATTTTCTTTCAACAGTTTCATTGCGTCCTCCCGCATTCCCCTCTTTCCGTAGAAGTAACCAAGATATCCAACGCATTCGCTTGATCGTCCGGACAACTCCAGAGCTTTTTCAAGCTGAACCTGTGCCTCTGCATAGTTTTTCAGCAGGTAGTTCGTGAGGCCCGCCCAGGCATAGCCTACCGCAACCGAAGGATCGAGTTCAATAGTTTGCTTAAAATACGTAAGCGCCTCTTCAAATTGCCCGCGCAACAATGGTACGATGCCGACGTTGAGCATGATGATCGGTGAAAATGGATCAAGCTCGTGACCCCGTTGAATAATCGGCCAGGCCTCATCCAGTCGCCCAGTTCTCACCAGGAGAATATTATACCAGTGATAGGTTGTCGCATACCGGGGATTCAACGAGAGAGATTGTTTAAATTCCTTCTCTGCCTCCTGATACTTCCATTCTTCGAAGTAGCTGAACGCAAGAGTCGTATGCGCCTCGGCCAGTGAGTTGTCAAGGTTGAGAGCACGTCGCGCAGCCTTCTGCGTAAGGGGAATCGTAATGCTCGTGGGAGTACCTGCGTACTGCGATTGGACGATGTAACAGTCCGCCAACCCGCAATACGCCAATGCGTAGGTTGAATCGAGCGCGATCGCCTGGTCAAAATAATCGACGGCGCGCTCGAGTGCGACGGCAGTCCGTTTGTTCCAATAATAACGACCCTGCAAATAGAGCTGATAGGCTTGAGTGTTTTCGGTAGATCGTTTTGTAAGGTTCTCACGAGTTTCCGATGAGAGCCCAATACCGAGTTTTGATGACACATCCTCGGTGATCTGCTCTTGCAAAGAAAGAAGATCTGTCACCGACGATCGATAACTCTTGCCCCATAACTGCGATTCCCGCTTGATATCGATGAGATCAACCTGAACGTCGAGCGCATGTCCATGGTGGGAGATCCTCCCTGACAGGACCGCGGCGACATTCAACTTCGAGCCTATTTCTTGAATATCCGATTCCTTCCCCTTAAACCGAAAGGCCGTACTCCGGGGGATCACTCGAAGCGAAGAGATCTTCGTGAGATTGTTAATAATGCTTTCCGTGACGCCATCGGCAAGATACTCCTGATCCGAAGAAGCTCCGACATCCTCGAACGGCAGCACGGCGAGCGAGTCTATCGGCTGCGAACGACCCGCGAACATGTACACCGCCACTGCGGCAAGAACAACCACGACCCCAAGCGCTCCAAGCGCGATTATTCTATTTTTCTGCGTCTTTCCGGAAACGACGACGGGCGTATCACCTGTAGTTGAAGGCTGTGCAGTGATCGAATCCGTGGGGGAGGGGCGAACAACTCTGCTCGACTTCTTCTGCTCGCGCCTCAGCTCGCTGACCATGTCTGCGATGGACTGGT
>DASYTP010000104.1:0-6232 GCA_036002145.1 Bacteroidota bacterium
GCCGGGGCTTCATCGAAGGGTTATCGCGCAATCTCTCAAGCTCGATTTTCAGCTCTTCCATAGTCTGGTACCGCCGCGAGCGGTCCTTGTGGAGGGCCTTCACGATGATCCTCACCAGTTCATCGGGGAGTTCAGGGCGGGAAATTTTCGGGGACTCCGGATGTTTGCGCGCGATCGAAGAGAGGAGCTCCGCGATCGTCTTACCCTGAAACGGAAGTTTTCCGGTGGCACTCTGATACAACAACGTCCCGAAAGAAAAGATATCGCTCCTCGCGTCGATCTCCTGCTCATTAATCTGCTCGGGCGACATGTACGCAAACGTCCCGATGAGGCTACCGGCGCTTGTCATGTGACTCGAGCCGACAAGTCGCGCCAGCCCGAAATCCATTACCTTCACCTGCCCCTCTCGAGTGACCATGACGTTGTCGGGCTTGATATCGCGATGGACGATGCCTCTCACGTGCGCCGCAGCGATTCCCGAGGCGGTCTGAATCGCCACATCAAGGACTTTTTCAATGGATAACGGAGCCTCCTGCATAATTGCGTTCAACGTGCGTCCTTCGACGCACTCGCTTACCATGAAGGCATTCCCGCCGACTTCATCGAATTCGTGAATAATGACAATGTTGGGATGGTTGAGGGAGGAGGCGAGGCGGGCTTCCTGAAAAAACCGGTTTCGTTCTTCGACAGACGCCGTCGCAATTGAGGGAAATACTTTTATCGCGACGAAGCGCCTGAGTGTAAGGTCCTCGGCCTTATAGACGACTCCCATGCCGCCTTCGCCAAGTTTTTCGATGATTCTATAATGTGAGAGTATTTTCCCTTCCATAACGGTAGGAAAATATAGCGAAGGAGACGGAGAGAGTCAATAACGAAGCAAGCCCCGCCAACCTCCTGTTGGCGGGGCCCGCGACTCTTCATTCCCCATTTCACCGCTGCTTCATATCTTGTCCCTATTGAAGAAGAGCTACTTCTCCTAGTTACAAACATCGTGCCATCATCGCACGCGATGAAGATCATTGAAACAAACACGGAACGAGGGGTCTCTGACTCGATGGATTATGCCTCATAGAAAACTACTGCCGATCTATTGGCGCGAGTGCCCGCCGGACGGCAGGCCTGAAGGAAGTAGGATTGCAAACGGGGTGGAATGGAGATACTTTCAATCTTCTCTTTCCCAATTTTCAAGGGACCAAAACCAAAGAGAAGACTCTAGTTTCTCTGAATTTTCAATTTCTTCATCTTGGCCTGGAGCGTCGTCCGGTTGAGCCCGAGGAGCTCGGCGGCGCGGGTCTGGTTCCAACCCACCTTCTCGAGCATCAGGACAATATGCCGGCGCGTCGCTTCGCCGAAGTCCTCTACATCCTTTGGTAGCGGCAGCAGACTCGGGAGGTCGATATCATTGCTCGTGATGACATCCTGTGACAGCAGGATCGCCTTGCTGATGATGTTCTGAAGCTCGCGGACGTTCCCGGGGAAGGCGTACCCTTTCAGCTTCGCTATCGCATCTGGCGTGATTTGTTTTGCGGGAAGCTTATTCTTCGCGGAGAATTCCCTGATGAAATGCTGCGTCAACGGGAGAAGATCCTCGGGCCTCTCGCGGAGCGGCGGGAGATGGATCTCCATCCCGCACAGCCGGTAGTAGAGGTCCTCCCGGAAATTCCCTTCGCTGATCTCTTCCTGGACATTCTTGTTGGTTGCCGATAGCACACGTACGTTTATGAACCGGTAATGCGTGTCGCCGACGCGGCGAATCTCACCTTCCTGGAGCACCCGCAGGAGTTTCGCCTGCAGGTTCGGCTGCATATCGGCGATCTCGTCGAAGAAGATCGTTCCGCCGTCGGCCTCCTCGAACAATCCCCTGGAGTCGCTGACAGATCCCGTGTATGCGCCTTTCCTGGCGCCGAAGAGCTCCGCCTCGAGAATTTGCTCCGGCAGGGCGCTGCAGTTGATCGGGACAAACTTCTTGTCCCTGCGCTCGCTATTATAGTGCAACGCCCGGGCAATAAGCTCTTTGCCGGTGCCGCTCTCGCCGGTGACAAGGACACTGACGCTCGATCGTGCCACGCTCTTCACGCGGTGAAGACACTCCTTTATCTTTTCGCTTGCATAAACGATGTTTTCGAAGCGGTGCTGTTGTGCGGCCTCTTCCTTCCAGTAGCTCGCCTCTTTTTTCGATGCCTCGTAAAGCCGGGCATTCTCGATCGCGACGGCGGCTAAATTCGCAAACGTTTGCAGGAACTGGACGTCCTCTAATGTAAAATCCTTTGTTGCCTTCCGGCTGTCAAGATAAAGGGTTCCGATGATCGCATCCTTCTTGAGAAGCGGGACGCACAGGATCGAGCGGATCTTGAACGCCTTGACGCTAGGCCTGTTCACCGTGTTCGGATCGTCCTGAATATTCGAAGAGAGAAAATACTTCCCGCTGGCGGCAACCTCGGTGGTGATGCTGCGGCTGATGTCTTCGGCGTCGGCGAGCGTTTCCTTCTCGATGTTGCGCGCCGCGTGAGGCACCAGCCCTCCGTCCGAAGATTTCAAGAACAATATCCCGCGCTCCACGCCGATCATGGCGATCGCTTTGTCCATGATGGTTTCCAGCAGCCGGTCGAGCTCGAGGACGGAGTTGATCGCGTTGCTGATTTCAATAAAAGATTCTAAACGGGATTGCATACCAAATAGTAGTGATTGTGAAAGCGAGACGCAATCGGCAACGACAGCGTCGACGCACTTTTATTTTGGGGTTTTATTGCGACAGTTTGGGATTTTGAATTTCGTGCTTGTTTAGGATTTCGATATTCGAATTTAGGATTTATCCCGGTCCCCTCGGACTAGCAACAAATCCACTCAATTCAATAACCGGTCCCTAAAACACCATCTTCCACACAACCTTATTTTTCCCGGAAATATGAAGCGTGATCTTCTCGACCGACTCTGAAATCTTTGACATTTCGGTTTTGAGAGGAGCAATTACTTTTGTGAGTGAATATCCGGATGGTTCATAAACGACGACATGATACTCGCCATTGATGAGATTATCGGATGTCACCGTCAGCGTCCGGTTCTTTGCGTCCCACCGCTCGTTGACGATATCTGTCGCGCCTTGCGTGATGTGCCGCGACGTCGAAAGAATGAACGGACGATCCTGTTTCTCGTGAATCGAAAGAATCTTCGAGGACGTCGGGCCGAGACTCATTGGGAGCTCCTTATTCATCTCCCCAAGATATGTGTCGCTCCACAGCTCATACGCGATATACGTTTTGCGAGAAGACAACCCGACCCTGGCCGGAGTGATTGTCGTGGACACACCCGTCTTCGACCAGTTAAAGACGCCGACAACATTCCACTTCTCAAAATCCTTGTTGACGGAGAGATTCCACACCGACGGCAGGTTGAGCCGTCGAATGCTGTAAATACCGCCAGGTCCGCCGCCGTCATACACGCGCACCGCGAGCGTATTTTCACCATCCCAGGTAACGACACTGTCGGAAATTATGTACTCGCGGAAGGCAGTCCACTCCGATGCGTAATTGGGCGGCAGCGCCCCCGTCTCACCGATGAGCCTGCCATTGAGAAACGTCTGATCACAATCATCGATCTTGCCGAACGAGAACGTGACCGGTCCTTTCTTCCAGCCGGGTGGAAACGAAAACTTCACTCGATACCACACGAAGCTGTCGACGCCGGCATAACCGGCATTTTCCCACCGGGATGGAACAGGCATTTCATCCCAGCCGTTGTCGTCGAGGCCTGGCTCCCGGTAAGCGATGGAATCTCCCACCGCAAACTTCCATTTCCCGGGGAGCTTCAGAATCGATTGACCGTCCGCCGAACGCAGGAGCAGTCCATCTTCATTCGGTGGAGTGAAGAGATCGACCGGTGTCGCTGGGACACCGTAGCTCGGCAGCGTCATTTTCAGAAGATCGACGCGATCGGGTGGAAGTGCGGAGAGTTTATCGCTGAGCATATTCATCTGTCCTGAAAGAGCGACAACCGACGCCCACGCCCTTGCCTGGTCGGCGGTAAGCGGGTCGCGCACGATGAGGCAGTCGGGATCGTCGTACCATACGTTGTCATGGTAAAACGTTCGCTGTGCCGCCGCGTTCACTCCGGGGGTGACGCCATCCCATCCGGCGTACACGTCGCCGCCGATCCGCATGCCGTCGACGAATCCGACGGAGCTTCCCAGCGGCGCGCCGCAGCCGAGGATAAATTTGTCGGAACCCACGCCCTTGCGAATCGCATTCAAACCCATTTGATACGCCTGTGCGGAAGTCACGTTAGCGTGGTATTTTCCCCCTTCGTGGGCAAAATACAGAAAATCGATCTTCACATAATCGTACCCCCACTGGCTCGTGATCATGTAGAACAGATTTTCCAGCCACGATTGGACTGCGGGATGGCTTGGATCGAGGCTGAAGATCCGTCCGCCCCACCAATCGTTGGCAAAGTATTCCCTGGGCGATCCGTCCGCATTCCGGAGAAGCCAGTCGCGATGTTCTTTATAGACGGAGCTGCTCTCTGCAACGGCAAACGGCGCGACCCAGAGCCCCGAAAAAAATCCTTTCTGATGAATCTGATCGACCATCCATTTATGACCATGGGGGAATCTGCCGTTCATGTCCCAGTCTCCGGCGGCAATCTGGAAGCCGTCGTCGATCTGGATGAACCTCAATCCCGCGCTCTTCAGATGACGGGCTGCGAAGTTCAGGTTCTGCAGTATGCTGTCTTCGGAGATATGCTGATAGTAATAATACCACGAGCACCAGCCGGTCGGCACGGCATCTTTACCGGTCATCGGGACGGGGCGAATGATCGACGGCGTAAACGGCTTATTCACCTGGGGGGAGAACATCTGCAGATATTGTCCATACTGTTCAAGATGTTCGGCCGGCGATGCCTCGAGCGAAATCAAGACTCGATCTGAATGGAATTCCCCACCCGGTGAAAGCTGGAGTGTTTTGATATCTGAAACAGATTCGAATCTTAACTCCCCATCCGTGAGATCGAACCGCCGGGTCCTGAAGGAATTCGTGGAGGCGCTGTTCGTAATAAATCCTAGAAGAGTCGAACGATTCGCATCCGGCTCGTGGAAAAGCGTCGACCAGAAGCTCGCGGGACGCGTCACCGAGTCGAGCTTCGCGACCTCACTGTTGCTCCACGACTGATAGCCATTGACGTGCATGAGTACATTGCCCGTACCGAATTGCAGGTAACCGGCCTTCCCGACGTCGAGGAGGTGAAGCTCATTCATTCTCCACGAGTCGTTGGAGGTATTCTTGACCATGAGGGATATCGTGCACGCCTTTTTCTTATCATAGAGAACAATCGCTATCTCCCACCGAGCTTGCGGGTTCTCGATCCGTATGTTCATTTTCTTCCCCGCGCCGATGGCATCGGTGTATCGCTCAATGTTTCCCCTGACGTCCACGCCTGACTGCGGCTCCCGAACAGGCTCGAGGTCTCCGACGGACCGTTTCGGTTCACCGGCCCCCAGTGTGATGTATGCTGAATCCGGATGAAACGCCGTAAGGCTCACCGACGCGTTCTGGAGCACCGTTCGCCACTCGGCGGAGGTGTTCTCGTACAAACTCCATGTCCTCGTTACCTTATCGAACCTTATCTTGAGCAACCTGTTGTCGAGCTCAATCTTCTGCGAGACCTGGGCAGACATCGTGGAGGTATAGAGCATGCCGAGAAGTAAAATCGCGGCAGCTGATTTGTAGATGTACGTGCACTTCATAATGTTAGGTTTTAATAATTGATTTTACGCGAATCCGATCGATTGTCCCCGCTCGGGAAGAGGCCGGGACTATAGGTCGCTCCTATGGAGCTACAGGTTCATTTTGTCCGTTGGGTTCTACAAACAGGTTGCCCCTAACGGGGCTCTTTAGCAGGCTGTGGAAAAATGCTTGGCCCAAAACCTAACTCACCGTTAAACCTGAGCAAAACATCCCCTTCTCTTGGAAAGAGAAGGGGACGAGTTGGACGAGGGGATGAGTTAGACCGGAGCAACCGCGTATTTCAACAGCCTGTTAGACAATTATAGAGTTCAGAAGTCCCGTAGGGACGACCTGTTTGTAGTTACACCGTAAAGCAACATATTCAAGCTCCGTCAGGAGCGACCTGTTTCTGTTCCTGCGTAGCATGTGTCAATATGTCACTTTGATCGTTACGACCGAATTCTTCTTCGTCTTCACTTTCACCACATTCTTGGAAATCGCAAGCGGCTCTC
>DASYTP010000105.1:0-22006 GCA_036002145.1 Bacteroidota bacterium
GGAGGAATTCGATGCATCAAAAATCCGCTATGGTAAAATCATCATCATGTGCGATGCCGACGTCGATGGATCGCATATCCGGACATTGCTGTTGACGTTGTTCTTCCGTTACATGAAGGAGATTATCGATCTTGGACACGTGTACATTGCCCAGCCCCCGTTGTATAAATTGAAAAAAGGAAAGCAGGAATTCTATGCCTACGACGACGACGAGCGGGATGAAATCATGAAACGCCTGCGAAGCGAAAAGAAGAAAGACGGACCGAAGGAGCCGGCCGGCGAAGAACAGGGCACGGAGACGACGGCGGAAACGGAAGCGGCAACGGTAAGCACGAACGGCATAGTGCTTTCGCGGTTCAAAGGCCTCGGAGAAATGAATCCCGAGCAGCTCTGGGGAACGACGATGAACCCCGAAACAAGAACGGTGCTGCAGGTCTCCATCGAGAATGCTGCCGATGCAGACAGGACGTTTTCCATTCTGATGGGAGATGAGGTTGAGCCCCGGCGTGCATTCATCGAGAAGAATGCGAAGTACGTGAGGAATCTGGACGTTTGATGCAAATTGCGGATTGCGGATTGTTGAAGCGGAACCGAAATCCCGCACGGGGAGCGGGACAGATTGCGCCGGCCAGAAACATTTTTTACTTTTGAATTTTGCATTGACTGAATTAGATAACAATGGCAATAACCAACGAAAAAATAGTACCGGTCGATATTGAAGATGAAATGAAGGGCTCCTACATCGATTACGCTATGAGCGTGATCGTGGCGAGAGCGCTTCCCGACGTTCGCGACGGATTAAAACCGGTACACCGGCGGGTGCTCCACGGTATGAACGAGCTCGGGCTCGCGAGCAACCGCGCTTACAAGAAAAGCGCCCGCATCGTCGGCGAAGTGCTCGGTAAGTATCATCCCCATGGCGATACGGCGGTCTATGATACGATGGTCCGGATGGCGCAGAATTTTTCCTTGCGTTACCCGCTTGTTGACGGGCAGGGTAACTTCGGTTCCGTCGATGGCGACTCACCCGCGGCGATGCGGTACACGGAGGTGCGCCTCTCGCGCATTGCCGAAGAAATGCTCAAGGACCTGGAAAAGAACACCGTGGACTTCGTTGCGAATTTCGACGACACACTGAAGGAGCCCACGGTTCTGCCTGCGCTTGTACCGAACCTTCTCATCAACGGTACCTCGGGTATCGCGGTGGGGATGACGACGAATATTCCGCCGCACAACCTCACCGAAGTAATCGACGCTTGTGTAGCAGTGATCGACGCCCCGCAGCTCGACGATGCCAAATTGCTGAAGATCGTAAAGGCCCCTGATTTTCCGACCGGCGGAATTATCTACGGTTACCAGGGCGTCAAAGATGCTTACAAAACTGGTCGTGGAAGAATTCTCGTGCGTGCGAAAGCAACCATAGAGACAGGGAGAGGAGATCGCCAATCAATTGTCGTCACCGAGATTCCGTACCAGGTGAATAAGTCCGCCTTGATCGAGAAGATCGCCGAGCTTACCCGCGATAAGAAGCTCGAGGATATCTCGGACATTCGCGATGAATCCGATCGTGACGGGTTGAGGGTCGTCATCGAGCTGAAGCGCGACGCGAACGCATCCGTCGTGCTGAATAACCTCTACAAGCACACGCAGATGCAGACGACCTTCGGTGTCATCATGCTTGCACTCGTGGAAGGAAGGCCCCAGGTTCTCACGCTGCGGCAACTCATCGATCATTTCATCAAGCATCGAAACAACGTCGTCGTCCGGCGATCCAAGTTCGAGCTCGAGGAAGCCGAAAAGCGCGCACACATCCTTGAAGGATATAAGATCGCGCTCGACAACATCGACGAGATCATCAGGCTGATCAAGAAGGCGAAGGACGTACCGACCGCGCACGAGCAGCTTATGAAGCGGTTCAAGCTCTCGGAGATACAAGCTAAGGCGATTCTCGAGATGCGCCTGCAGAAGCTGACCGGGTTGGAGCGCCGGAAGGTTGAGGAGGAGCTCGCGGAAACCTACAAGCTCATTGAGCGGCTGAAGAACATCCTCTCGAATAAGAAACTGCAGATGCAGATTATCAAGGAAGAGCTCCTTGAGATCAGGAAGAAATATGGCGACGAGCGCCGCACGGAGATCGTCCACAAGGCCGAAGAATTCAGCGTGGAGGACATGATCGCGGAAGAGGACGTCGTTATCACCATCAGCCACAGCGGCTTCATCAAGCGCTTTCCGGTCTCGGGCTATCGAAGGCAGGCAAGGGGCGGCAAGGGAATCACCGGGGCCACAACGAAAGAGGACGATTTCATCGAGCGCATGTTCATCGCCTCAACGCATCATTACATTCTCTTCTTTACCGACAAGGGAAAATGCTACTGGCTGAAGGTTCACGAGATCCCGGAAGCGGGACGGATGGCGCGCGGCAAATCCATCGTAAACCTGGTGCAAAAAGGGCCCGATGAGAATATCGCCTCGTTCGTCACCGTCCAGGCGTTCGACGACCAGCATTTTGTTGCGATGGTGACACAGCAAGGATTGATCAAGAAGACATCGCTCGCAGAGTATAGCAACGTTCGGCGTTCCGGCATCACCGCGATCAAAATGAAGAAGGACGACGTGCTGAAGGATGTCAAGCTCACGGACGGCTCCCAGGAAATTGTCATCGGCACGCATGAAGGACTGGCGATACGCTTCCATGAAAATGAGGCGCGACCGATCGGCAGGACGGCAGCCGGTGTACGGGCAATCAGGCTGAACAAGTCGGATAAGGTCGTCGGTGCAGTGGCGATCAAGCGGAAAACCACGACCATCCTCGTCGTGGCGGAGCATGGATTCGGCAAGCGCAGCGAGCTGGATGAGTATCGTGTCAGCCATCGCGGAGGGAAGGGTGTCTTCACGATGAAGGCGACGGACAAAACCGGCAAGATGGTGGCAATCAAAGAAGTGTTGGAAAACGATGACATCGTAGTGGTCACTACTCAGGGCGTTGTTATTCGTCAGCCCGCGAAGACGATCCGGATTGCCGGACGCAATACGCAGGGTGTAAGATTGATTCGGCTTGAATCTGGAGACAAGATTGCCGCGATCGCAGTCGTGCCCTCCGAGGAAGAGAAGGAAGAGGGCGTGGTCAAAGCAGATATCTCGAAGCTCAGTCCGCAGATCGAGGTGCCGGAAAAAGAAGGCGACGTGCAGGGCTCTCTGTTCGAGAAAAAAGGGTCTTCATCAGCCAGGCAGCCCAAAGCTTCCAAACGTGCATCGAAGAAGGCGCCAGAGAAGAAGCCGAAGTCAGGCAAGAAGTAATCGGGGCGACGAAAGGGCGAAAGGTTGAGCTTGACCAGTCTAAGATTATTTCGTACCTTACCTTAGAATTTTCCCACGAATCGGTTAATTTCCAATGATTTCGAGCATGACGGGCTATGGGCGGGGCGAGGCATCTGCCAGTCGCGTGATTGCGGCTGTAGAAGTGCGTTCTGTCAACAGTCGCTTCCTCGAGGTGTCCTCACGGCTTCCGCGCACCATGGCGTTGCGCGAGAATGATGTGAAGGAGCTCGTGCGAACAAAGTTCGCGCGCGGTAAAGTCAATATTGTCGTTACGATTTCGCAGGAAAATGAGAGCGAAGTCCCGCTGAAAGTCAATCGTGCGGCCGCAAGATCGTACTATAAGTTGTTGAAGGAACTCGGCAAAGCCGTGAAGCTCAAGGAAAAAGTCACCCTCGATCATCTGCTGCATTTTCCGGAGGTAATCGAGACGGACCATCTCGAGGACCAGGATGAACGACACTGGACGATTGCCCGGGAAGCGGTCATGAAAGCACTCGACGAAACAGCGGAGATGCGCCGCCGCGAGGGGGGTGAGCTGATGAAAGACCTTGCAAAAAGGATCGGCCACATTGAACGGATGCTGGACGAGATTGAGCGCATGGCTGTATCGCGGATGCCCGAGGAGAAGGTGAAGCTCCAGGATCGATTGAAAGAGCTCCTCGGAGATTCGAGGGTGATCGACAACGATCGCCTGGAGCTCGAGATTGCGATGCTTGCAGACAAGCTTGATCTCACCGAGGAATGTGTGAGGTTTCGGAGTCACAACAAGTTCTTTCTCGAAGGCATGGCGAACGAAGAGGCGGTCGGGAGAAAGTTGAATTTTCTCATTCAAGAAATGAATCGCGAAGCGAATACGATAGGTTCGAAGGCCGCCAACGCCGACATCGCGCAGCTGGTTGTCGTTGTGAAGGAGGAGCTCGAGAAGATCCGGGAACAACTCCAGAATGTCGAGTGATTGGCCGGTGATGTCGTGAACGCTGTCGCCGGAAAAACACGTATGCCAAAATTAATCGTTCTCTCCGCGCCCAGCGGATCGGGGAAGACAACTATCGCTCGCGAGATATTGAAACGCCATCCCGGGATGCTGTTCTCGGTCTCAGCGACGACCCGTCCGAAGCGGGAGTTTGAAGTCGACGGGAAGGATTATTTCTTCCTGACGCTGGAGCAATTCGAGAAACGTATCGAGGAGGATCTGTTAATCGAGTGGGAAGAGATTTACGGACACTACTATGGCACGCTGAAGAGCGAGGTCGACCGCGCGCGCGGCAACCGGAAGCCGATGCTGTTCGACGTCGATGTCAAGGGAGCCCTCTCCATCAAGCGGCAATATCCGCACGACAGTATCCTGGTGTTCATTAAGCCGCCGAACCTCGAAGCGCTGACCGAGCGCTTAAAAAAACGGAAGACGGAGAGCGCGCAAACAATCCGCCGGCGTATGGAGCGCGTCCCGATGGAGGTGGAAAGAGCCGGAGAGTTTGATTTCTGCGTCGTCAACGACGATCTGGATAAGGCGGTTATCGCTGTTGACGACGTTATCACGAATGCCATCGCGGCCGTAGCATAACCGCGGAAGCACAGGGTTCATTTATCTTAACAACGAACAATAGAAGGAACGACACGATATGCCTCTGAAGCCTTTAGACATTGAAGAGATCTCCGGAAAAGCGGCGAACATCTATGAAGCGATCGTCGTGCTGTTGAAGCGCGCGCGCCAGATCAACGAGGAGATGAAAATCGAATTCAACCAGCGCATCGAAATGCTCCAGTCGCGGATCTTCGAGCCGGAGGAAGAAACCGAGCAACCCCAGACGAACCCCGACCAGATCCTCGTAGCTCAGGAATTTGAGCTGCGGCCGAAGCCGACGGAGATCGCGATTCAGGAAGTACTGGAGAATAGGATCACGTTCAGGTATAAGGAAGAAGATCCCGCACCCTGAGCGGCATTGCATTCGGTCGACCCATGTTGAAAAACAAACATATCATCGTCGGGGTCACCGGGGGCATTGCGGCCTACAAGATACCCATGCTCGTCCGGGAATTTCGAAAGGCAGGCGCCGGCGTAAAGGTCGTAATGTCCGAGGCCGCGAAGGAATTTGTCTCGCCATTGACACTTTCGACATTATCGAACAACGATGTCATCATCGGCACGTTTCCCGGCACCCGCTCCAACGTTCTCGATGCAAAAACGTGGCATATCAACCTCGGGCAATGGGGTGATGTCATGGTGATCGCACCGGCTACGGCCAACGTTCTTGCAAAGCTCGCCCACGGCTATTCCGATGATGCCGTGTCTACTCTTGCACTGGCCCTCCGTTGTCCGCTGCTGCTTTCTCCGTCGATGGACGTCGATATGTGGGAACATCCTGCGACGCAGGAGAATGTGACGAGACTTCGGGAGATGGGATGCATCGTCCTTCCCCCGGAAGGGGGTGAGCTGGCGAGCGGGTTAGTCGGGGCGGGAAGACTTCCGGAAATCGCGGAGATTCTCAGGTCCGTCGAAAGGGTCCTGGATTCCGCGCGCCTCGATCTGAAAGGCAGGAACATCCTGGTGACCGCGGGACCCACGTATGAACCGATCGATCCCGTGCGCTTCATTGGGAACAGGTCGTCGGGTAAGATGGGATTTGCCCTTGCAAATGCATCCGCTCAACGGGGAGCAAGCGTCACGCTGGTGACGGGGCGTGTCCACCTCCCCACCCCCAAACACGTGAAACGTATCGACGTCGAAACCGCCGAGCAGATGTACCGGGCAGTCATGAGGCAACAAAAAAAAGCCGACGCGATCATCATGAGTGCGGCAGTCGCCGATTTTACGCCGGTCACAACGTCGGTGAAAAAAATCAAAAAGTTTCAAGCCGACGGCAGGGCGATGTCGATAGAACTCAAGAAGACACGGGACGTACTTCAGGAGCTGGGCGCGAAAAACAGTCGGTCGGTACTTGTGGGATTCGCGCTGGAGACGGATCACGGCGTGGAGAACGCAACGCGAAAGCTCAAAGAGAAGAAACTCGATCTCATCGTCCTCAATAATCCACGGGAAGAAGGTGCAGGGTTCGATGTTGACACAAACGTTGTCACCATCATCTCAAAGAATGGAAGGGTCGAGAAATTGAAGAAAATGCCGAAATATGACGCGGCGCAGGAAATCCTTAACCGTGTAGCACGTTTAATGAAGTAGCGCCGTATGCCTTCCGACGAACTATCGAAAACCCTCGACGATGCACGGAGATATCTGGAACAGGAGCGGGATTTGTTCGGCAATGTTCTTTACGTTGACCATGCACCGAACAAGAAACCTTCCGCCCAGGACCCCCGACTTCCGGAAGAACCATGGGTAAGCGCGGCGTCTCTGGAGGAACTGAATAAACAGATATGCACCTGTTTGAAGTGCCCTCTCGGACACACGCGGACGAATTTTGTCTTCGGTGTCGGAAACCCGAACGCAAAAGTAATGTTCATCGGTGAAGCTCCCGGTGCCGACGAGGATGCCCAGGGAGAGCCGTTTGTTGGAAGGGCAGGTCAGTTGCTGAACAAGATCATCGAGGCGATCGGGATGAAACGTGGCGACACCTATATCTGCAACATCCTGAAATGCCGGCCACCCAATAACCGGGAGCCGATGCCTGCGGAGATGGAACAATGCACGCCGTATCTCTCGAAGCAGATTGAGCTTGTCAAGCCGCAGTTTATCATCTGCCTCGGACGAACTGCAGCCCAATGGTTGCTGCACACGAGCGAGAGCCTGGGAACGCTTCGCGGAAGACTGCATGACTATCACGGAATCAAATTAATTGTGACATATCACCCCGCAGCCCTCTTGCGTAACCCGAATTGGAAACGCCCGACGTGGGACGATATGAAGATGTTTAAAAAGCTGTATGATGAAATGAACGCATAACCATGGCAAAGAAATCGGCAGAAAAATCCCGCGAACCGTCGACATCGGGAGACGGCACCCGGATTCCACCGCAGGCGCTGGAAGTTGAGAAGGCTGTGATGGGTGCAATCCTGATCGACAAGGAAGCTGTTCCCAAAGTTATCGAGCTGCTCGATGAATCAAGTTTTTACAGTCCGACGCATCAAAAAATCTTTCAGGCCATGATGGCGCTGTTCGAGAAGTCAGAACCCATCGATGCCGTTACTGTTGTCGGTGAACTTGGCCGGCGCGGTAACCTGAATCCCGTTGAAGACCCGCTCTATATCACAGAATTGACCCGGAACGTCTCAACCTCGGCGAATGTCGAGTTTCACGCCCGCATTGTGCTCGAGAAGGCTCTCATGCGCAGGCTCATCGTCGCTTCTTCCGAAATGGCAACCCGGGCATACAGCGATACGGAAGATGCTTTCGATCTCATCGACGACGCAGAACAAAGTATTTTTCAGATTTCTGAACGAAGGCTGAAGAAAGGCTTCACGCCGATTAACCGTGCGCTCCATGAGACGTTCGAGATGCTGCAGGAAATTCACGGGAAGCATGGAGGTGTTACCGGCGTGCCGACAGGTTATCCCGACCTCGATACGATAACCGGTGGCCTTCAGAACTCAGATTTGATCATCGTCGCCGGACGTCCCAGCCAGGGCAAAACGGCTCTTGCGCTTTCCATTGCACGCAACGCCGCGTTGCACAAAGAGAAGAAAACGTCAGTCGCGGTGTTCAGCATTGAGATGTCGGAACAGCAGCTTATCATCCGGATGTTATCTTCAGAGGCGAGAGTGAATGCCCATCAGTTGCGCACTGGGAAGCTGCCCGAGGAAAACTGGCAGCGGCTGAGCCGCAATGTCGGCAGGCTTTACGAAGCGAAAATCTTCATCGACGACAGCGCTTCGCTGGGCATCATGGAGCTGCGTGCGAAGGCGCGGCGGCTGAAAGCCGAGCATAACATCGGGCTGGTGATCGTCGACTATCTTCAACTCGTGCAGGGCCCAAAGTCATCCGAATCCCGGGAGCGGGAAATCTCGATGATCTCGCGATCGCTCAAAGCGTTGGCAAAGGAGCTGAATATTCCCGTCGTTGCCCTCTCGCAGCTTAATCGCGCCCTGGAGACGCGCACCGACCGGCGTCCCATGCTTGCCGACCTTCGTGAATCCGGGGCCATCGAACAGGATGCAGACGTCGTCATGTTCGTCCATCGCCCGGAGACCTATGGAATCACCGAGATCAAAGACGACGGCGGCCAGGTCATTCCGACGGAGGGCCTGGCTGAGATCATCATCGGCAAACAGCGAAATGGCCCCACCGGCATCGTCCGGCTGGCATTCCGCAAAGAGTATGCAGGCTTCGAGCGGCTGGCCCCCGCGTCATTCATCCCGGCGCCTCCACCCGAAGAAGCGGTGACGCCGTTCTGAGACGTTTACTGAGGACTGGCTCAGGTTGACGATAATATGATCTCAAGTCCGGCGGTAGTCGAGACTTCGACGATAAATGTGTATTTGTTTCCATTGAATCCGAAAAAGAGAAGAAAATCGCGACGTGATTTAAGTCATTTTCCATCTTGAACATAGTTCATATTTTGGATAAGCTTCACCTGAAAAGATCAATGGAGTCAGTGGGTTTAATAGCGTTATTCTTTGTCAGGATCATCATAGCTATCTTGTTTTGTGCAACTAATGAAGATATTTTAGCGAAACACGTAAGGAAAATGAACATAGCCCGCAAATGGTGGCTAATTCCCCTTCGGAATTATAAATCAGAGCCGACAGAAATTTCCCCCTAAAACCGGACATCCCGTGTGATCTGATTCCCGACCTTCCCAACGTGCCCCCCCATATCGTTCACCCCCGCTGTTTGTTTTCCTGCAGGGTTTTTGGTACCTTCGTGGGTCAAATTTCCGCCCCGAATAGTTGGGGCTTCTTATTTTTATGCTCAATACCCAAAATATCTGCATTCTGGGGTCAACCGGTTCGATCGGTCAAAACAGCCTCGAGGTTATAGCCAATTGTGCCGATAGATTCCGACCGACAGCCCTCACTACCAACAGCAATATTGGGCTCCTTGAACAACAGATCAGGCAATTCCGCCCATCGGCGGTTGCTGTCGTCGATGAAGATTCTGCAGCCACCCTGAAAAAGAGAATCAACGGTTCGGTGAAGGTATTTGCAGGGGAGCAAGGATTGCAGGAGCTTGTCAGTAGCGTCGACGTCGACATCGTCATTAATGCGCTCGTTGGGTTCGCGGGCCTCAAGCCGACCATCGAAGCAATCAAGCGCAGCAAAAAAGTTGCCATCGCCAACAAGGAAACACTCGTTGTTGCAGGGGAAATCATCACAAAGCTCGTGAAGGAGCATAAGGCGACGCTCGTTCCGATCGATAGCGAGCATAGTGCGATCCTCCAGTGTCTTGCGGGAGAGAGACCCGAGCACATTGCCCGTCTCATTTTGACCGCGTCCGGTGGTCCGTTCCTTCATCTTGCAAGGAACGAATTTTCCCGGGTCACGGTGAGTGAAGCGCTCAAGCATCCGAATTGGAAAATGGGAAACAAGATTACCATTGATTCCGCGACGATGATGAACAAAGGGCTCGAAATTATCGAGGCACACTGGCTGTTCGATCTCCCGCCGGAAAAAATTGAGGTCCTGATACATCCGCAATCGATTATTCACTCCATGGTGGAATTCATCGACGGTTCGATAAAGGCACAGCTCGGCGTACCCGATATGAAGATCCCGATTCAATATGCGTTGACGTACCCTCAACGTTCATCATCCGTATACAACAGAGTGAATTTTGCCGAGCTCGGGACAATGACCTTTTTAAAGGTTGATGTGCAGAAATTCGAATGCATAAACCTCGCGTATGACGCTCTTCGTCGGGGAGGGACCGGACCCGTCGTGCTGAATGCGGCAAATGAGGTTGCCGTGAGCATGTTCCTTCGAGGGGAGCTTTCATTCGACCGTATTCCCGTGCTCATCAGGGCGGCGATGGAAACAATCCCCCTCAAGCAACATCCGACGCTTGAAGAGATCATCACCGTGGATTTGCTCGCCCGGACGGCAGTGTTTGATCGTGCTGCCCGCCCGAAGCCCGAACTTGCAGTGAATTAGATAAGAGACCATGCAGATAATTAACATGATTTTATACACCGGGATCGCGCTCGGCGTGTTGGTATTCATCCACGAGCTCGGGCATTTTCTTGCAGCGAAGCTTACCGGGATGCGCGTTGACCGCTTTTCGCTGGGATTCCCGCCCCGGGCGTTCGGCAAGAAAGTCGGCGACACCGACTACTGCATCTCATGGCTACCGCTTGGCGGCTACGTAAAGATCGCCGGGATGATCGACGAAAGTTTCGACACCGATTTTCTCAGCCGTTCGCCGGAACCGTGGGAATTCCGGGCCAAGCCTCTGTGGGCGCGCATGCTTGTCATTTCTGCCGGCGTGATCATGAATGTTCTCCTCGCAACGTTCATTTTTACCGGAATAAATTTCACGCACGGAAGGTTGATCGAACGAACGACAGAGATCGGGATCGTTGTCCCCGGAACTCCTGCAACACAAGTCGGCCTGCAGCCCGGAGATAAAATCCTTTCTGTCAACGGGGAACCCGTATCGCACTGGGGTCAAATTCAGGATTTTATCTACCTGGACAATTTTGGGAAAGACATCACCCTCGTAATAGAACGCGCGAATGAGCAGAAACAGATATTCATTCCCAGGTCGCTTATTCCGGAGAATGCGACACAAAGGTTTGGCGTCATTGAGGCACACACCGTCGTGATGGTGGGAAGTGTCGAAAAGGGCATGCCGGGTGACAAGGCCGGCTTGAAACCCGGCGACATCATTGTGTCAATCGCAGATGTTCCGGTCACGTATGACAGCAATGTCATCAAAGCCGTTCGGGCGCACGCCGGCAAACCGCTCAACATCAGCTGGAAGCGGGGGGAACAGGAATTCTCAGCCACAGCCACTCCGACAGACAGCGGGAAGCTTCAGATTGGCATCAACAATTACTACATGGGACCGGCCGACACCGTCCGATTCTCTATGTTCGAAGCATTTGTCGCGGGGGTGGATAATGTTCTTGAATCTACAATATTGTTTTACAAATCGATTGGTCAGATTATCGTCGGCAAAGCGTCGTTTAGGGAGAATATCGGTGGGCCGTATGCGATTGCCCAGCTGGCGACGAAGAGCGCAGAAAGCGGCATTACAAGTTTTCTAAGTTTCGTGGCGCTCCTCAGCATGAGCCTTGCCGTCCTGAACATTCTACCATTCCCGGTCCTTGACGGTGGGCATCTCGCAATGATGATTGCGGAAAAAATCTTCGGAAAGGAGATTCCTCCCAGGGTGAAGCTCGGTATCCAGAAAGCCGGCTTTATCATTCTTCTTGCCTTTATGGCGTTTGTCATTTACAACGACATTTCGAGGTCGAAATTCTAATCCCCGTCACACTCAGTGACGAATCGCACATGCCGGTGAGGGAAAAGGCATAGTTTGAGGATGGACAAGTGTCAGTTGACTAAAAACAAGGAATTTGGTATACTTTTGAGAATATTGTGGGATCGAAAGTCGAAGGAGAAACCATGAAATATCATAATCGCCCTGCCAGAGCCGGGAATCTGGCTGTCATCCTAGCGATTGCTGCAGCGTGGTGCATTTCGTGTACAACCGTTTGGGCACAACCACCGCCCTGTTCGTTATCCATGGATGTGAGCTATACGCCGGTTCAGCACCTCGGACTTGCCGATGTCGACATAGATCATTTCAGGAGCAGTGCGCTGCTCTTCACCGTACATATTTCGAATTCTCAGGCGATCGAGTTGTCGGCGCAACTTCATGTCACCCTTATGGTGAACCTTGCGGACGGTTCAACGTATCCGAGTGCCGTCGACTTTACCACCGTGCCTTTCGCGGTTCGACCGCAGGGGAGAATCATCACGAACCTGGATATCGGTAAGACGAAAGATATTAAGACTGAATCGTTTGCGTATGACGATGAAGCTAAAGATCGGCTCCAGGACGTAGCGCTCGGGACAAATTCATTTCCGGCAGGAAGGTATGTATTCCAAATCTCGCTCCTGCAGGTGCCGGGACTGGCGTGCGGAAGTCAGGACGTGGAATACATTTTACAAAATCCTTCACGCGTAGAGCTTCGCTCCCCTCGCGACGGTGAAGAAACGAACGAGTTTCCATTCTTTGAGTTTTATCAGGACGCAGACCGGGCGACGCTCACGGTAGCAGAGCTGCTAGCCGGGCAATCCCGTGAAGATGCAATAACCCGCAAGCCGCCTATGCTGGAAAAAGAATTGAAAGGCCAGAATTCATTTCTCTATTCCGGCGGAAGACCGCTGGAGCAGGGCAAAACCTACGTTTGGCAGGTTGAAAGCAAGATACGTCAAGCAGGCGGATCCGACAATTCCCTCGCCAGCCCCATCTGGTCATTTTCCGTTTCCAGCGGAGGCGATGGAACTTCCGTGGACGCCATCCTTAATCAGCTGGAGGAAATGTTCGGAGCCCGCTATGCTTCGATCTTCGAGCAGATTAGAAACGGTAATTTCAGTTTGACGGGAAAGTATTCCGACAATCATTCCAGGCTCACGCAAAGCGAGCTCTTGAATTTGCTGAACGAGCTACGCAATATTTCGGACTCGGCAGAGCTATCATTCGAATGATGACCGGTAATTACAGGAGTGTGACCATGAGAACAGTTAAATCAATTTCAATACCGGTACTGCTGTTGGCGGTACTGATGATTAGCGAAACGACGCGGGCGTTCCGGAGCGAGAATGCCACCCTGGCTTTGATAACGAAGACGGTTCAGGATGTAACGAGGAAATCGCCGCCCGTCGATTGGACGAAAGCTGCGAAGGGCGATCCGTTGATCTCGGGCGGTCAGGTGAAGACGGGATCGAAATCCTTTGCGGTGGTGAAGTTTATCGACAACAGCATCATCCGGGTTCGCGAGTTTTCCGAATTAATCATTAGCGGTCAAAGTGGTGCACCGGGTTCATTATCGAAAGGTGTGCAGCTCCGCAACGGCGCTTTCGGCTTTGACATAAAGAAACAGAAACAGGATGAACAATTCCAGCTCACGTCCCCGACGTCGGTAGCGTCCATCCGGGGAACGAAAGGGAAGCTCAGCGGGGGACGCGGGAACGATACTCTCATTGTCACGGAGGGGATCGTAAATCTCAGGAATAATAGCTCGAATAACAACGTCGATGTTTTGGCGGGGTACATCGGTTTCTCAAATGATGATGGAACGGTGACCTCACGTAAAGCGACTGAGGATGAGCTCGCAGATGCCGGCAATGCCGCCGGTGGCGGATCGGACCACGAGCTGAACCTTGAGATGAAGGATTCACAGGGTAACAAGAAGGACCTGAAGATCAAATATAAGAAATAGCGCAGTTCGGACATTCGTCTACCGTTGTTAGTAACGTAAAACTAATTCACTACAAGTCTCACTTTGACGTGTAACGTGTCGTGATATCTCTATTCCTGTTCCGGCGGCGGATTCTCTCTCTCCTTGTGCTGATGTTGCTCCCCGTTGCATTTACCGCTGCACAAATAAGCGATAAAATTCTCAAAATTGACGTGGAGGCTTACCGTACCGGCGAGCAGATGGGCATTAAGGTAGAGCTCGCAAACGCCACCGCGATCGACCGGATCGAGTTCCTGTACCGCTCGTTCGGAGAAAGCGAGTTCAGGCGTATTGAAATGCAGCTCCTCGGTAACATTGCATCCGGCTCCATTCCTGCGAATCACCTCGTCCCGCCATTTCTTGAATACTACCTTACGATGTATCTCCGCAACGGTGCACCGGAGGAAACGTATCCGGCAGAGAACCCGCGCGAACATCCGTTGAAAATCGACCTTCAGGGCGCCGGCGTCCGCAGCGACGACGCGATCATCGTATTGAGCCCGGAGGAAAAAGAATCTGTCACGCCCGATGATCTCGTCATCTCCTTTTCGCTCCTCAACGCCGATTCATCGGTCGATAGAACAAACGTCAAGACGTATCTCGATGGCGCAGATATTTCGTCGAGCGCGGTGATCAGTGATAACCTTGTCGTCGTCTCACCCCCGGGCGGACTCGCCGGCGGGAGGCATACTGTTCGCGTGGAGCTGTTCGATCGCGCGGGGAACTCGACACATTCTGCAAGCTGGGGGTTTTCGCTGAAAGGAATGGATTTCACGGAGCCGATTCAAACTCCTTCCGGGTGGCTCACGACGTCGAGCCTGCAGGCGGAGACACGAAACGAAGATATTGCCGGATCGACCGCGCCCTACAACCGTCTTTCAGTCTCCGCCGGCGGAACCTACAATGCCTTTCGCATCAACGGACTACTCCACGTCACCAATGAAGAGACAGATCGACGACAGCCGCAGAATCGATTTTACATCGGCGGTGAATCGCCATGGCTGCGGTTGGCGTATGGGGACCATTATCCCGTATTCCAGGAGCTGATCATGACGGGCAGACGCGTGAGGGGTTTCAACGGAAACCTCACGCTCGGATTTTTTAATCTAGATGTGAGCGCGGGGGATGTTCTGCGGCGTATCGAGAGCGACACGGTGAACACGTTTCCCACGGACAGCCTTGCCGCCGAACAATCGAGGGACAGCCTGTCGGCATACGGGCCCTACGGTCAAAACCGGTGGGCACGGCTCCGTTACGGCACATTCTCGCGGGACCTGCTCATTGTCCGCCCGATTTTCGGCAAACGTGAAGGGGCTCATTTCGGGTTTACATACCTGAAATCGAAAGATGATATCGGTTCCGTTGCGTACGGGAGAAAGCCCGAGGAAAACCTTGTGCTCGGATCCGACCTGTCCCTTCCTTTCGATCATCGGAATGTGGAGATAACTGCACAGGCGGCATTCAGCGCGACGAACAAGGATATTACGGAGGGAACGTTTTCCGACGAGCGGATTGATTCCCTCTATGCAGATTACAACCAGTCGACCCGTGACAACATACGTCGCGTCAAGGATAATTTCTCCCGTTTCATAACGATCAATGAGAACCTCGTCCCTCTCAATTTCAAGAATACGCCGACGCTCGCGTATGAAGGGGCGCTGGCCCTGAATTACTTCAATAATTATTTCAAGTTCACGTATCTTCGCCATGGAAACAACTTTGAGTCGTTCGGACAATCGTTCGTTCGCACGGATATTGTCGGGTTCAATATTGCCGACCGGCTGAGGCTTGTGAATAATCAGCTATCGCTCTCCGCGGGGTTGGAGCGGTTGCAGGATAATACGGCAGAGACGAAACCAGCCACGACGACGAGCACGACGGGCAGTGTCAGCGCCTCCTGGTTTTCCCGAACAGATTTTCCCAACGTGACGCTCGCATACCTGAGGGCGGCAAACTCCAACGACTACTCTTCCACCGATTCCGTTCTATTTGCCAGCTACCTCGTAGACGACAGGATCAATCGCGTTCTTGTCCAGGTGGGGAAAGAATTCTTGCTGGGCCCTCGTCATAATGCAATGTTCAGTGTTAGTACATCGTCGCGGGATGATGGACGGCCCCGATGGGCAAAAGACATTGCACACACAAATTTTGATACACGGAACACGACGGTCGCCCTCAACGATGCCATAACCCTGTCTATTCCACTCGAGCTGTTCTTCAGTGTGGCGACGAGTTCGACCAGTTTTCACCTGTCACAATCCACGGATACTACCGTTGCCTACACGACGCTCTACGGAAGCGCACAATATAAGGCGGTCGGGAATAAACTCATTCTCAATGGCTCCGTCAGCCCGACGCTCGGAGACATTCGGCGCACGCTCATCGATGCACGGGCTCAGTATTACTTCGTCCCCAACCTCAGCCTGATGGGGCAACTGAGCCTCTACTTCAATAAGGTTGGTTCCAACGACGTCATCTGGAGTCTGATTCTTCGCGTAGACGTCTGACCAACCATGGCTGCTTCGACATCGAAATCCGGCCACACGATCGCTGTCAATCTTGCCATCAGTTTTGCCGTAACGGCTTTTGTTCTCCTGCTGACGCAGGATATTGTACTTGAATTCCCGCCACTAAAACGCGCAGAACTCTCTCTTGTCGACCTACGCTTCCGGCACCGCGGAGCGCTCTTTTCATCACGGGACACCACGAATATCGTCATCGTTGAGATCTCGCAGGAATCTTTCAAATCACTCCCCGAGCCCTGGCCCTGGCCTAAACGGTATTATTCACGGCTGATCAGGAATCTCAACAGGGCCGGTGCAAAGGCTATAGGGCTCGATATCATCTTCACGTCCGCCGACTTGCGCAACCGGGCCGAAGACGACGATTTCCGCCGGACGGTGAAGGAATCCGGCAATGTCGTTCTCGCGGCAAAACTCGACACCGAGAAGCGCCCCTACAGAAAACGGGAACAGACCGAGAATTACGGAAACGTGTACATCGACTCCACGAGTATCATCGGCGTCGTCAATACCCGGACGGATGGCGATGGTGTGCTGCGCAGGTATATGCCGTTCGTCTATGATGAGGATTACGAAAAGCGCCTGCCTACATACTCAATGGCAATGCTCAACGTCGCGTTCAATCAGCCGCGGGATCTCGTCGCAGTACCCACCGGTCACAGCTTCCGCTACGTCAGAAGAGAAATTCCCGAATATGACGACGCATCGTTTCTCATCAATTACTACGGGCCCTCGGGAACGTTCAATCGAATAAAATTTGCCGACGTCATCGATGACGCGGAGTTTAAGACTCTCGAGGAAGATACTCTCGGCATCGACGTCAATACGTTCGATGACACGTCTGGCGTGCCCTCGTTCGACGGCAAGACCGTCCAGCCGATGGGATACTTGTACAATGGAACCTTTAAGGACAAGATTGTCCTGGTCGGTTCGACGAATCCCGAAGACAAGGACTTGTTTACGGTTACCCTTGGCGAGGGCAGGCAAGAGGGGGACAATCAAATGTACGGCGTCGAAATCCATGCCAACGTGATCGAAAATGTCCTGAATAACGACTTCATCAAAGTACAGCCGTTCTGGATGACGGCAATTGTCGTGTTCGGGTTGAGTTTGTTTACATTCGTATTCACGGCGGGGTTGAAGGAAATTAAGACCCGGTTCAGTGCGCTTATCGAAATTCTCAGTATCGCGATTATCATGTCGGAGTTGCTGATCATCTACTGGGCGTCGCTCAAGCTCTTCAGTGAGCAGAGTTACCTTACCGATATGACGAGTCCGTTCGTTGCGGTCATTGTCTGTTATGTCGGCAGCACCGTGTACAATTATGTCACCGAGCGGAAGCAGAAATACCTCATCAAGAACATGTTCAGCCGGTACGTGAGCCCGACCGTCGTCGAAGAGCTTGTTCTGCACCCGGAAAAGCTGCGGCTCGGCGGGGAGCGAAAAGAGCTCACCGTATTCTTCAGCGACATCGAGAAATTTACCACGATGGCCGAGAAAATGGAGCCGGAGCAACTGATCGCCATCCTCAACGAATATTTTTCTGCCATGACCGATATCATCATTTCCAATGACGGGACACTGGATAAGTACCAGGGTGATGCCGTTGTTGCGTTCTGGGGCGCTCCTATTCCGCAGTCGGATCACGCCTTACGGGCATGCCGGACGGCGTTGGCGATGCAGGAGACACTCGTCGACATTCGCGATCGGTGGGGACGGGAAGGAAAACCGAAGATGAATGTCCGTATAGGCATCAGCACGGGTCAGATGGTGGTGGGGAACATGGGTGGAATGGATCGTTTCGATTACACCGTGATTGGCGATACGGTGAACCTGGGGGCGCGGCTTGAGGGGGCGAACAAACAGTATCACACCGGCATAATGATCAGCGAGCCCACGTACAAGCAAGTCCGGGAACACGTTGTGGCGCGCGAGCTTGACTTGCTCGTTGTCGCCGGCAAGACTGAGCCTGCGCGCGTCTACGAGCTTATCGGGATGCTTGACGACCGGATTCCTCCCGATCGGGTCAAATTCAATGAGCACTACACCCAGGGGTTGACGTCATACCGCAACCGGCAATGGGACGAAGCTATCAAAAGCTTCGAACAAGCGCTACGAATTTTCCCTGACGATTATCCTTCGTACATGTACGTGGAACGTTCGCATATGTATCGCTCGATGCCTCCGCCGAAAGATTGGAATGGCGTGTTCATTCTGCGAACGAAGTGAACATGGCGAATCTTCTATAACCGGGTCTGCTCGCTCAAAACGTGAGCGAGGACAGGAATGACTGTTGTACCGAGAACGTGCGGGCGTACTGCTCATCGCTCCAGGTCCCGGGAACAGCTTTCGCTTCACATTCGTAATACCTGCCTTTGGCCGAGAATACCACCGCGCGTTTTCTGGATTTTTCATTCGCTATCTCATAGCTGCAAAATTTCTTTCCACGCAATTCAAATTCTTTCGGCTCGGTGGTTGAACCAGGGGGTAGCTCCTCATGAAAACTTCCACTGAGAAGTGCAAGCAGCTTGAGTCCCTGGTCGCCCACCAGCTCTGCGGCGAGACGATCGAGCTTCAATTCTTTCACCGTGAGGGTCGCGGAGACGTCCTCGCTCATCAAGAGGATTGTCAGCGCGCTGCCGATCGTATCTTCGGTGGAAGAAAACCATCCGCTCGGGACATTTCCACTGAGGATGCCGTCGCGTGAGTGGACGATGTCGTTTGTCAGCGGATAATCGGTGCCGTAAGGTATCGATGCGGCGCAGGAAGCGAGGAGGAGAGCAAGAAAAAGGAAACATGTTTTGCTCACGCTTAACGTTCCTCTCTTCTCAAGGGAGGGACTGCAAGGTGGGTTAGTCTTTGGGCGAAGCATTTTTCTACAGTCTGCTAGTCACCGCTTCGTACGAATTGTTCCGCCTCCAGCGTAAAGGTGAGGGAGATGCGATGTGTGTTGCCGAGCTGCTCCACGCCATTGAATCTGGCGAACGAGTAATCGATATCGAGTTTCGGCAGATGTATCCCCGTGCCGAGGTTGAGCGTACCGATGTCGCTGTACCCCGCCCGCACCGCGAGAAGCTGTTTGAAATTGAACTCCAGGCCGGTATGGAAATCAAAGCTGATGGCGCCAAGGTGAGCGTTGGATTCTGTGCGCCTGTTCTCAAAGCGGACGTCCACGTCGAGCGCAGGTGCGAACCTGCCATCAAGGGCGTCGAGGAAACAGGCTGAGCCCACCTTGAGGGTCGGGGAGATCAATTCGTTCGTTCCGGTGTTCCACGCGACGAGGGTTGTCGTCGCGTCCTGAAGATTCATTCCCAGCAGGAACCGCTCCGAGACCCGGTACTGCGCGGCGACGTCAAACCCGATGCCGGTAGCCGAGCCCGCACCCTGGTCGCGGCGAATCAGCTTTATATTCGCGCCGTACGAAAGTTTATCGCCCGATTTCTTCGCATACGACACATAGAACGCCCAGTCCGCGGCATTGTAGTACGTGATCTTGCTGTAGTCGATCTCGTCGCTTTCGGGGATCCCGTTATTATTGAGGTCGTTCCAGGCGTCCGAGGTGTTGGCGATATCATCGATCCCGAGGCGGATCGCGCTGAACGCGAGGCTGGCATTGACGCCGAGAGGCATTGCCCCCGCTCCGTAGTCGTAGTTTACCAATCCCCCGAAGCGCTCATCGTGCATGAGGGTAATTTGCGGGTATGTCAGGTTTGAAAGTCCTGCCGGATTCCAGTAACCGGCTGTAACATCGTTGGCGAGTGCGGTATATGCGCCGCCAAGGCCGAGTGCGCGTCCTCCGACACCGATGGCGATAAATTCGCCCGCGTATTTCGCACGGGATGCTGCGTTGCTGCAAAGGGGAAAAGCGAAAATGATGAAGGCGGCAACAAGTTTGAGATTTTTTTGCAAACGCATGATGGTAATATTGAGAAACCGGAAATGAAAAGCAAACAGAAACATTATTTAGCCATAGAAGAATCTTTGCGTGATTCAAGTGGAAACGCAAATGACGTGCTTCTGCTTGAGTCCGGGGGGCGTAATGAATAGACGCCTCGGATGATCCCCCTCTGCCTACAAGGGTGAGACACTTTCCTGTTCCGTAATTAAGCTCAATCATCGAGGCTGAGCCAGCGACGTTTGCAAGAATCAAGATGAACCCCCTAATTCAAACTGAAGCGAATAAACATTGCCGGATCATACCCCCCCTCGCCCGGTTCTTTTTTCACATCGAGAACTCGCAACAAATCATCTACGTGATATAACGTAGTCGTCTACGTGATATCACGTATTTTTGAAAATACGTATTTTCCTCTATTGACTTTTTGATTCGTTCCTTCTATCTTTACGCCGTTGACTCCATTACTTAGAAAGCCTTAATCTTTTCTCGACAAAGAAATTATCTACATACCGATTGACCGTGAACGGACAATCGTAGGAACTTGGGACTGGATCCAATCCACTTCTTCTTTTGATCCTTCACGGATTTCAACTCCCGCTACTGAACATTACGATCGTTTTAATGTTTTTCATTCCGACACCGTCGCCGAACGATTCACCATCGGATTCTATGATAACGATGCTACCTACGAAGTACAGGCTTATCATTTCGATAAATCCTCACAGTATGACTCTATCGGGACACTAGAAATATTTAGTGGAGATGTCCGCAGCAAAACGAGCTTTAGAGTATATTTTATTTCTTACAACGTAATGAAATGGGAAAGCATTGGCGTAGAGACTTCCTATATTGTTTGGAAAAAAAGATAGACGTATTTAACAGAATTCTCCCACTAATGGCAGTTGGGTAGATGCCGCTAGCCAAGCAAACCACACCGCAAACGGTTTCTTCATCCCGGTGAATTCTCAGACGAAGGTCGACAGACTCCGCCGGACTCGACGAGTTTCCTTCTGCCCGATCCAATCTCAGACGAAGGTTTCCTTCTACCCCGTTCATGCCCGGATGAAGGAAACCTTCTGCTTTGTTTGCACAACTCGATAATTAAACATATCTTTTCTCCGATGAACCGCTTTATTGCCTCGGCGACCATAGAACTTTTAACTCTCAGCATTCTGCTCTTAGCTCTCTGCTGCCCTCTTCCCGCCCAGGACGCAAAGGAAAACGCAGACTTCAAGCTCGCGGTCGGTTTGTATAACGATGGAATGTACGATCTCGCGGTCGAGCAGCTCAAGAATTTTATCGCCGCGTATCCCGCCACGTCACAGGGTATCGATGCAAGGTATCAACTTGGCCTTGCTCAGATGAAACTCAAGAGATACGACGAGGCACGAGTCACATTCCAAAATTTCGCGCTTACGTACACAGATCATTCCAGGGCGCCGGATGCATGGATGCAGGTGGGTGAAGCGTTCGCCGCTGCAGGAAATGACCGCGAAGCGGCATCGGCATACGAGCGCGTGAAGGTTTTCCACCCTAAAAGCCCCATCGTGCCGGAAGCGCTCTTGAACGCGTCGTCGATCTACCGGAAAGCCGGGGAACATGAAAGCGCGAAAAAAACATTGCGCACCATCATTCAAGATTATCCATCAAGTAAGAGCCTGGCGAACGCCCGGCTGATTCTCGCGGAAGTCTATGCCGATGAGGGTCAATCAGATCTTGCAGAGCGTGAAGCGCGTCGGGTCGCAGAGAGCGATGCGTCGTCGAATGTGAAAGCAAGCGCACTCCTGTTCCTCGGAAGGCTTCAAGCATCGGTCAGCTTGTTCGATGATGCCGCGAAAACCTTCCGGACACTCATCACAACCTACAAGAAGGCCCCACAAACAGCCGCGGCAATGTTCGAGATGGGCTCG
>DASYTP010000106.1:0-15260 GCA_036002145.1 Bacteroidota bacterium
GCAATATCAACGTATATCTCTGTATTTTCAGCGTCATCTGTGTTCAATTGCTGTTTCCTCGTCTCAATCCCGGAAACACACCGATCAACATCTCCTGCATCGCATAACATTCAAACGCGAATGGAATAAAACCGAGAAAGCCGAGGAGGGGCATTTCGAAGATTTTCGGGCCTGCGAATGGAATCGGCACGACATACTTCCATTTTGCGATCGCCCAGTAATTCCAGAATTCCCAAAGTATTCCGCACACTATCCCCGAGAGCGCAAGAGCGTACAAACGTGAACGCGAGCCCCTCCGGAGTTCACCCAAAACTGAGTTCCCACCGATACGATAGTTGACAGGATCGAGAAGCAGGTAAGCCCCGATCCAGACAAAGCCAAACAACGTGCTTGCAATTTCCTGCCGGACCAATAACGGCACGACCAAACATGCCACCCCCGCCAGGATCATCCCATAGACTATCCCGGATCCGATGGACACTGATTTCCCGTTGTAGCGAGATTGAAGCGCCTCAAAGAGCTCGGCCGTTTCCAGGATCGCGGGAAAGATCGTGGCAAAGGACCAGGCGTATCCGAATGCCCGCCAGAATTCGTTTTCCGGCAGGCCGACGTATTCCCAATTTCGAAGATAGAAATTGTATCCTTCAAAGATCAGCCAGCAGCACACAGACCACGGAAGCATCGCGAGAAATTCACGCGGGCGGGATCGTATGAGCGATCCTCCACGAACACGAACGTTGAGAGCATCCACAAACAGTATGTAGCCGGTCCAGGCGAGCGGCGTGAACCAGACCCCGACAATTTTCACGCCAAGGAATAACATGATTTCCGAGAGACCGATGACGACGACTCCCACGAATCCATATACCGGAAACCGACTCACTGGAATTGCCGGCGCATCTGTATCGCTGGAGTTCATTTTGAGATTGTATTTTTCCATTTAGATTCTCAATGTACCGGCGCCTTGAAATTTTCCGGCTTTCAGCATCTGCAATGCCTGGTTGGCATCTTCAAGGGGAAATATCTTTACTTCGGTTTTGATCGGGATCTCCCCCGCTACCTTTAGAAAATCCATCGCATCCTGTCGCGTGCTGTTGGCGACGCTCCGGATCGTTCGCTCATCATAGAGGAGTGCATAGTCGAAGGTTGGGATCGGAGTCATGTAAATCCCTGCGAGGGCGAGTGTGCCTCCTTTGCGCAGAACTTTCAGCCCCTTCGGAACGAGCTCGCCCGCCGGCGCGAAGCTGATTGCACTATCGAGGAGATGTGAAGGAACCTGATCCGCGGATCCCGTCCAGACAGCACCGAGTTGCTCCGCGAGCCGGAGATGATGTGAGCTTCTCGAAAAAACAAACACCTCGCAGTCCCACCGCCTCGCAACCTGGATGGCGATGTGTGCCGATGCACCGAAGCCAAACAGTCCAAGCCGCCCGCCGCGTTGTATCCCGCTCAATCTCAACGCGCGAAAACCGATGATACCGGCACACAACAGCGGCGCGGCTTCCTCATCGGCAAACTGAGGCGGAATGGCATACGCGAACTTTGCGGGCGCCGCAATATATTCGGCGTATCCGCCATCGACGTGATACCCTGTGAATTTTGCACGCCCACACAAGTTTTCCTGACCTGCCTTACAGAATTCACACTCGCCGCATGTCCAGTATAACCATGGCACACCGACTCGATCGCCAACACTATAGGGGGATGCGTTGCTTCCGGTCTTCTCGACGCGACCGACGATTTGATGTCCGGGGGTGAGGGGAGATTTCTTCGATGGGAGCTCACCTTCGATGATATGAAGATCGGTATGGCAGATTGCACACGCATGGACCCGAATGAGAATATCCTCGTTGCTCAGGGCTGGAATGGCCATCTCACGCAGCCGTAGCGGACTGTGTTCCATTGACTGAGGTGATATGAATTGCATTGCTTTCATGCTTGTAATATAAGTAGATTTCGAGATTCTTTGGTTGAATGCGCCACAAAATATTTAACCACGGATGACGCGGAAACTACACTGATACGCACGGATATCCGCGATGTTTTCGTGGATTTTTCGTGACAATCCGTGGTGAAAAAACGCAGAAGCTTTAATCCGCAGACGGCCCGACAACCCACCTCCACCTCGACTTGAAAGTAAACTCGCTTCTCCATACATTAGATCCTAACTTTCCAGAAAGGCTGCCGCAATGAAACCCATCGCATTCTTCATCATCGTTGCACTGGCGAGTACGATACTCAAGGCCGGTTCACCCCCGGGGAGCGACAAGGCCTCTCCCGGTTTCGACAAACTCAAATCGCTCGTCGGCACGTGGAGCGGCAAGGACGAGGAGGGAAAACCGGTTCACATTTCCTACAAGCTCGTCTCGGCTGGATCGTCCATCATGGAAACGCTCGACATGGCGGACGAACATGAATCGATGATTACGATGTATCACATGAACGGGAAGAAGCTCATGATGACGCACTACTGCTCGCTGGGCAACCAGCCGCGGATGCGCGCCGACGGCCTTTCGAAGGAAGGCAACATGCTGGCATTCTCGTTCGTCGACGCGACGAATCTCTCGAGCCAGAAGGCCGATCACATGTACAAACTCGTCTTTACGTTTAAAGACGACAATCATTTTTCACAGAAGTGGACAATGCACATGGCGGAGAACGAGGATCACCCGGCGAATTTTGAGTTTGAAAGGGTCAAATAGGCTTCCATCTAGATAATATTGGCGGTATCGCGGGCGGGCGCGATTACGTCTTTCCCCGTGTTAGGCGCCCGGCGGAAATTGCTCACGACTTATCTTGTCCCACACACACTGAAATGACGACCCCTCTGATCAACAATCCGATCACTGTGGTTTTGTTGCCTGGTCTTCATGGGACGAAAAATCTGTTTGCAGAGTTTATCGCAATGCGGCCAGCCGAGTTCACAACTCTGAAAAGTGAATCCTGGAGTGTTGACAAGTCGTGTCCGTGCGACAATGCAAGTCGATGCGAGCGAGGTTCTCCGTGCGTGTCCGGTTCCTATTCTCTGCCTTGCTGGGGATGCGGACGTTGTCGTTAGACGACGTCACGTGAGACGGCTCCTGTCGATCCTTCCGAGCATCCAGACCTGTACACTCCCAGCGGCGCATTTTGTCTTATTGGATGCTCCTGAGAAGGCATGGGTTGAGATCAGCCGATTCATCCATGCACATCTTACAAAGTAAAAGTTGTCAGGTAGTTGGGAGGTATCGATTAATTAAAGTCATCAGAAGTTAATCCGACAAGAATTGCCCTAAATGGAGTATCCCGTGCACCGTCTGCTCGATTTCCGCTGCGTCCTCGCCGTTCGAAACTACACGGAAACGCACGGATATCCGTGATGTTTTCGTGCAATTTTCGTGACAATCCGTGGTTGTTTTTCGCGCTGCATTCAACCGAACAATCTCGAGATGAAAATGCCCCATGTCCGGCATTATGAAGCGCACTGCGATTAACGAAATATTTCGTATATTAGAGCGTAATTATTTGTATCAATTATTGGAAAATGGAGCGGTTTGATGCACGATATTCTTGTTCAGCAAATAAAAGACGAAGTTACCAGACTCGGTGTGAAGGAGCTGCGAACGCCGCAAGAGGTTGACGATCTCCTTGCAGGCCAAAAAGGAACGGCACTCGTATTCGTTAACTCGGTATGCGGTTGCGCGGGCGGTATCGCACGGCCGGCGCTTTCACTCGCGATGAAGAACGGGGTGAAGCCCGACGTGTTCGCGACCGTCTTCGCCAGCTCAGACCGCGAGGCTACGATGAAAGCGCGGTCATATTTCGCCGGCATGCCTCCGTCGTCACCGTCGTTTGCGCTGTTGCGCGACGGAAAGCTCGTCCACATGATCCATCGCTCGGATATCGAGATTCGCGGGCCGCACGAGGTGGCGGAATTGCTCACCGCTGCGTTCAATAAGTACTGCGCTGCGGTTTCTCAGAATTGAGCTGCCGGTTTTGAAATCACCTTAGGTTTCGCTATCTTGGATAGCAAATTTGACGCGCCTTGTCCTGATTTCGCCGGGATAAGGCGTTTTTATTCTCCGGACTTAAGCCGGTGACTGTTCATTCGCCGGTACGAAAGAAAATTATGAAACTTCGATCGGACATACGCAACATCGCCATCATCGCGCACGTCGACCATGGGAAAACTACGCTCGTGGATCACATGCTCCGCCAAACCGGGACGTTCCGCGCAAACCAGGAGATGGTCAAGCGCGTCATGGATTCCAACGAGCTCGAACGCGAACGCGGCATCACCATCCTGGCAAAAAACACCGCCGTGTTCTACGAGAATCCCGTAACGAAAGGCACGATAAAGATCAACATTGTCGATACACCGGGTCACTCCGATTTTGCCGGCGAAGTCGAGCGCACCCTGAAGATGGTCGAAGGTGTTCTTCTGCTCGTCGATGCCGCCGAGGGTCCGCTGCCCGGCACAAAGTTCGTGCTGAAGAAGTCCCTCGAATTACAGCTGCAACCCATCGTCGTTATCAATAAGATCGATCGTAAGGATGCCCGGCCGCACCAGGTGCTCGACGAAGTATTTGAACTCTTCCTTTCGCTGGGCGCCGACAATACGCAACTGGATTTCCCGACCGTGTACTGCATCGCAAAACAAGGTATTGCCAAACTGGAGCTTGAAAATGAAGGCGTCAACCTGGACCCGCTGTTCCAGGCAATCGTCAATAAGATCCCTCCACCCCCCGGCGACACGTTATCACCGTTCCAGATGCTCGTGACCACCATCGATTACAGCGATTACCTGGGTCGGCTCGGCATCGGAAGAATTGAGCGCGGCACAATTCGACTCGGGTCGCCGACGAAAGTGATCCGGCGCGATGGATCGGTGGAAGACGCCCGGGTAACGAAAATCTACACGTTCCACGGCCTCAAGCGCATCGAAGTCCAGGAAGCTTCGGCCGGAGATGTGATTGCAATTTCAGGAATGGAGGACGTCGACATCGGTGAAACGATCGCCGACGCGGCAGATCCCACCGCTCTTACCTTTGTGACGATTGAAGAACCGACGCTCTCGATGAACTTCGTCGTCAACAATTCCCCGTTCGCCGGTCAGGAAGGAAAGTACGTCACGACACGAAACCTCGGTGAACGCCTTGCCCGCGAGCTGCGCTCGAACGTGAGTTTGCGCGTCGAGCTGACGGACAGCCCCGACGTCTTTAAAGTCAGCGGCAGGGGTGAGCTCCACCTCGGTATCCTCATCGAGACGATGCGTCGCGAAGGATATGAGTTTCAAGTCTCAGCACCTGAAGTAATCTACAAGCGTATCGCCGACGTGACCTGCGAACCGATGGAACACGTGATCGTCGACGTGCCCGATGAGTTTGCCGGCGCTGTTATCCAGAACCTCGGCAGGCGGAAGGGCATCATGAAGAACATGCTCGCTTCGCTCGGCAATACTCGCTTGGAGTTCATTGTCCCCGCGCGCGGACTTCTTGGTTTCCGGTCTGAAATCATGACTGAAACGAAAGGCACCGGGATTCTCCATCACAACTTCCACGGCTATGAGCCCTATAAAGGGGATCTCTCGACGAGAAACAAAGGGGCGGTCATCCAGCTCGAAGACGGGTCGGCAACCGCCTATGCAATGTTTAAACTCCAGGAACGCATTACGTTTTTCATCGAACCGGGCATACGCGTGTACAGGGGGATGATCGTGGGTGAGAATGCCCGAGACGAAGATATTATCGTCAACGTCTGTAAGTTAAAGCAGCTTTCTAACATGCGTGCCAGCGGCGCGGATGAAGCAATTCGCCTTGAGCCGCCGAAGATCCATTCCCTTGAGCAGGCGATTGAATGGATTGCAGATGATGAGTTTATCGAAGTCACGCCGCAATCGCTCCGCCTGCGAAAGAAGTATCTTGATCACAACGAGCGACAGCGCATGTCGAAAAAGAAAGCTGAACCCGTCTCCACAAATTAGCAAGAGCGGGGTATTCCACAAAGTTCCAAGGGCATTTGCAAATTGTAAATTGCAAATCGCAAATAATTAAGGTCCAATGTTTTCCTCCCGCACGAACTGGCAGCGAACGAGGAACCGCCTCACAGAGGCAGTTGAAGCACGCCGCAAGTCGGGGGCGGAGATCACCGATCTCACTGTGTCGAATCCCACGGAGTGCGGCTTCACTTATCCGCAACCGGACTTGCTTGCATCGCTCTCCCCTCCTGATGCGCTCACCTACTCACCCGACCCGCGCGGACTCCTTTCTGCGCGCGGACATATTGCGAATTACTACCGCCAAAAGAATGTCAGCCTCTCAACGTCCAATGTTTTCCTGACTTCAAGCACGAGTGAGGGATACTCATTGCTCCTCAAGTTGCTCTGCAACAACGGCGATGATGTCGTCGTGCCGAGTCCTTCCTATCCGCTCTTCGATTACCTTGCCCGGATCAACGATGTTCATGTCCGCCATTATCTCTTGCGCTATGACGGTTCGTGGCATCTTGATTTGCCTTCTCTTCGCGCTTCGCTCACGCCTTCGACACGCGCAATAGTTTTGGTTCATCCCCACAATCCAACCGGAATGTTCATCAAGACCGATGAGTTGCAGTCGATTTACGACATCGCGCGCGCGCACAACTTCTCTCTGATCGTTGATGAAGTGTTTTTGGATTATCCCCTGGATCAATCGCCGAATCGCGTTCCAACAACAGTACGCGCATCGGATGAGGTGTTAACCTTTACGCTCAGTGGCATCTCAAAACTCTGTGGTTTACCACAGATGAAACTCGGCTGGATAGCTCTCAGCGGACCGGATCGGGCAGTCATGGAAGCTTCGGAACGGCTGGAGATCCTGTGCGACACATTCCTCTCTGTCAGCACGCCGATCCAATTAGCCCTACCGGCATTCGTCCAGGCGGGCAACGACATTCGCAGGCAGATTCTAAACCGCATCAAAGAGAATTACAAATGCCTCTCTACACTCTCCAATCACCTCCGTAAGGAGTCCTTCGGACAATCCCCAATCACCAATCTCCCCACCGAAGGGGGCTGGTACGCCATCCTCAAAGTTCCCCGCACCAAATCCGACGAGGAGTGGGCGCTGGAATTGCTCGAGAAAAAGAACCTTTACCTGTATCCTGGATACTTCTTTGACATGGTTGAAGAAGGACATTTGGTGGTAAGTCTCCTTCCGAGACCGGAAATATTTCAGAAGGCTGTCGCGCAGTTGAAGGAGCACTTTTCTTGAGCTGGTTCCGCCATGAATAATTCGACGACATCGATCAGTCCAGCCGCTGAAATACGCAGAATCAGGCGAGCAGATTTGGTGGTGGGTCGGTTTGAAAAAAATGCGTTATTTGTCGAGTTTTAGTTTTGCAGTCAAATTTTCGTCAGGATAATAGATGAATGTTCTACCATCTTTATCCTTTGTTAGTAAGCCCCGTTTTGCAAGCTGATGGAGATCGGTGCGCGCCGTCTGGTATACTATCCCATGTACTCTCATATGACGCGCAATTGTATAAGCATAATCAGGGTGATGAATTGCATGATTAATAAGTTCCTGTTGTCTGTGATTTAATCCACGTAGTCTTCGCACAAGTTTGCTTGCCTCTTTCAGTTCGTGCTGTTTTTTTGCAACATATCTTCTGAGGCCATCAATAGACAAATGGAGCGCACGCAAATTAAACATGACAAAATAAGTTATATCTTCATCGTCTGTTTCAGAGTAGAGAAATGCCATTTTGTATTTGGCCGGTGCCTTCAAGATTATTCTTGAAATCGGCAGAAATTCTATTAGCCAATACTTATTCTTCAAAAGATACCAATAAAAAATAGCCCTGGAAGTTCTTCCGTTTCCGTCGACGAATGGATGTTCATAAGCCAGCCAAAAATGCAATATTATTCCTTTAATTACTGGATGGATGAACGTACCCTCTGGTGATTCGTTGGCGAAATCGCAGAGCTTTTTTAATCGAGGTTCCAGATTCTCAGCAGGAGGAGGAGTATGGAGCACTGTTCCATCCATAACATCAACAACCTGAACTACTTCGTCTGGCCTCCTTAGTCTCCCGCTTGCCGTTGAGTCCTCCAATGTACCCTTAGTCATTGATTCCTGTAATTCACGAAGCAGTTCTATGGAAAGTTTTTCTGATACACGGTCTTTGATTATCCTCATCGTCGCATAATTATTTTGAATCATCAATTCTCCTCGCGTTTCGGGTTTCCTGCCCTCGCGAAGCATTTCTTTGGCTTTCTTGCGTGTAGTTGCCGCTCCTTCAAGTATGCTTGAGGCGATTGCTTCTTCCATCAAAGAACTGATGATGTAACGATCCTTATCAGATTCTCCTACTTTCGGTTCATCAACCAATATTTGTCCCATTGCATTTTGGTCAATAAAATGTAATTCCTTCAACACACTGTCAGGCAACCAATATCCAAAAGCATTTCCATTTGGAGCTTCAAGTTTGATAGGATTCATTTGAGAAACACGAGAAACTTTCACCAGACTCCACGCCATAGCTTCATCTATGTTGGATGGACGTGGTCTGTATTTTGCTTCATCCCAGTATAGGTACTTTTCGTTTATTTTCTTGATAAATGCAATTATTTCGGGGGTTCGGAAGATTTCCCAGAATCGAAGTTCCTTATCAGCTAAACAATGTTTCCAATCTGGTGGCGATTCTATGAATTTCATGTCAGCTAACCCCCATCCCGCGTTAGTTTATTTAAATACTAATTAGTACTAAATTAGTATTTAATATACATGAATTCTTTGAAATTGCAAATAATCGACCGGACGAGGCTTTCTCCACTGGAGCCGATTGCGCCCCCGGCGCAGAATTTGTCCAGATCTCACCGGATCAACATTTATTCGAGTTGAATCCGTTATAGGACATTATCGCTTCAGCTTCGAATGCTTCGTCGGTGTTGCCTCGAGCGGGTCCTCGGGCCAATGATGTTTGGGGTATTGTCCGCGCATGTCCTTACGCACTTCGGGATACGCATTCTTCCAGAAACTCGGCAGGTCCTGCGTGACAGCAAGCGGTCGGTGGGCGGGCGAGAGAAGGTGCACAACCACTTTCACGCGGCCTCCGGCAACAGTGGGAGTCTCCAGTTCGCCGAACATTTCCTGCAGCCGCACGCCAAGGACGGGACGTTCACCGCTGTAATCCAGAGCGATGCGTGAGCCGCTGGGAACGGTGAGATGTGTGGGAGCAAGACGATCCACCTCCTGCAATTGCCGGTGCGAAAACAAGCTCTTGAGAACAGGCGGCAGATCGAGTCCTTCAATTTGTGATCTCCTGGAGATCCCTCCGAGAAACGGCAGCAACCAGACCTCCATCGTATTGAGAAGATGTTGATCGCCGATATTTGGCCATTCCCCGTCAACAAATCCGCTTTTGCGCAGCCATTCGCTCCTCGCACGAAAGGAAGTTGCTGCTTTCGTCCAATTCAGTGATCCGATGCCCATCGCACGGATGCCGTCGAGCAGCGCGTGACCAATCTGTTCAGGTGTCGGATGAATTGGCGATTCGGAAAGTTCTATTGAACCAAGGAACGCGACTCTTCGTGCGATCACCTTCTCTCGTCCCTCATCCCACTGAATTTCTTCCTCGGTTCTCAACCGCTCGGAAAAGACCTCCAGGACGTCCTTCTCCGTTATCGCGGCGGCAAGAAAGACGCGCACAGAATTTCCTGATCCATCCACATCGCCTATCGCGAGGAAGGGTTCGCGTGCGAGCAAACTGCCTTTCGGAAGGATCGCTACCGTCCCGCTTGCAAGCTGATACTTTTCATCGCGGCGCTTGGCCACCCGCTCTGGGTATGCAAGCGCAAGCAGCACGCCTAATTTGTCCTCATTTTTTACACTCTCGCCTGATCCAATGATCTCCCGAAGCCGCTTCGACTGCGCCAACGCCCGGTCACGCGCGAATTTATCACATCTTCCACCATTTCGTAACACGTACCATCGCGCGTAGAGGTCGATATCGGTATCGGTGTCGCCCCGAAGGAGGTCTCGTTCTTCCAGCAACGCCGCAACATCGCAGGCGAGAGCGCCCAGGCCGAGTTCTTTTCCCTTCACCACCATGTGAGCAAGCCGTGGATGGATCGGAATCTGCGACATTGCCTTCCCGTGATCCGTAAGCTTTCCCTCCGAATCACATGCACCCATGTTGCTCAATAAGGTTCGCGCCTGAGACAGGTGAGCGGCAGGTGGTGGATCCAGAAAACGCAGATGAGATCCATTCGGGTCGCCCCACTGCACAAGTTCCGTTGCCAGCGGCGCAAGATCGGTTGTTAGTATCTCCGGCTGTGAATACCGTGGTAATTCTTGTTGTTGCCCTTCGGTCCATAACCGATAGCAGGCTCCCGGCGACTGCCTGCCTGCCCGGCCGCGGCGCTGGTCTGCGGACGCCTGGGAGGCGGGGATGGTCACGAGCGCCGGCATTCCGCGTCGTGGGTCAAAACGCGGTTCTCTGGATAAGCCCGCGTCGATAACGACCCGTACCCCGTCGATCGTGAGGCTCGTTTCCGCGATGTTGGTCGATAGAATAACTTTCCGTGTCCCTTCGGGCGCTCCGGCAAGTGCAGATTGCTGTTGTTGGGGAGAGGCTTCACCGTAAAGCATGTGCACCGAGATGTTGTGCCTGGTGGGACCGTCGTCGCCCTCCGGACGTCCGGTTAAGCGTTCCTCGTTCAAGAGCGATTCAACGCGGCGTATCTCTCTCTGTCCGGGCAAAAAGACGAGGACATCGCCTTTTTCTTTCCTCAATGCCTCGATCACCGATCCTGCGACACGTCGATCGAGTGCACGCTCATCGGTATGGTTCAGATAATGGGTTGTAACGGGGAATATTCGACCTTCGCTTTTTATGATAGGCGCATTTCCCAGTAACGCGGAGATCGCCATCCCGTCGAGGGTTGCAGACATCACGAGGATCCGCAAGTCGGGGCGAAGATGTTCCTGAACGTCGAGCGTGAATGCTAATCCAAGATCCGCGTGGATGCTGCGCTCGTGAAACTCGTCGAAGATCACAAGTCCCACCCCTTCCAGCTCGGGCCCGGTCTGGAGCATCCGCGTGAGAATGCCTTCGGTGAGAACTTCAATGCGGGTGTGCGCTCCGGCTTTCACGTCCCCGCGTATCCGGTAACCGACAGTCTGGCCGGCTTTTTCATTGAGCTGCTGAGCCATGTAGGTTGCTGCACGCTGCGCGGCAAGCCTCCGCGGCTCGAGCATCACAATCTTGCGTCCGGACAACCACTCCGAATCGAGCAGCGCGATGGGAACCCGCGTTGTCTTGCCGGCGCCCGGATCCGCGGAAAGAACGACATTACGGTGATCCCTCAAGGCAGTCTTAAGCGAGGGAAGAATTGAATCGATGGGAAGTTGACTCAGGACGTATTTCTCCAAAACGTTGCGTATCAAAATATACGAAGCAGGGAAGCAACCTACAATGCCGTCGCTATGTGCGGTTGATGTGGTGGGGGGGCTAGTGTCTTGTTTCGTAACTTATTTGTCACTCTGAGCGGAGCGAAGAGTCTCGCTTCCGGTTTAGATTCTTCACTTTGTTCAGAATGACACGGTTTCTCGAGCAGTTTTCACACAGGCTCTCACGCCGTGGGCTGACAACTTCCGCCACTACGTGGCTGCCAGAGCGCTGACAAACAGGAGAGACGAAAGGATCTTGCCCATCGCGTGAGCGATGGGAGAACGAATCGGAAATTCATTTCACTCCTTTCATGAATTCCCGAATTCTTTTCATGACGTTCTCTGCAGCGGGAGGATCATAGTTTGCCATCACGATAATCGTGTATCCTTTCCCCACACCCGTCTCGATACCTGCGTTAATACCCGGCGCCCCGCCGAATATTCCCATTCCCACCCGGCCCGACGGTTTCTCCCGCCGGCCTGTCGCATCGTCGACGGCGCGCGTCTCCGCCGCTGAGTCAGACCCGACCCCAGCGCCATCGAGGAATGCGTTCTTTTCGAGTGCAGTCGTAAACTTCAACAGGTCGTCAACGGTCGAGTATCCGCCGCCTGCAGAGCTCCCCCGCGCCGGTCGCGTGTAGATATTATTCTTCCAGGCTTCGCGCGGGTTTTCCCTGGTATAGCCTTCGGCGAGATCGAGGACAGGTGTATCCGCTTCGTAAGAGTCCGTGTTTTTCATGCCTGCAGGTCTGAAGATATGATCTCGGACATAGTCATAATAACTCTGTCCGGAAACCTTTTCGATGATCGCCCCGAGGACGATATAACCGCCGTTCGAGTATTGCTTCTGAGTTCCCGGTTCGAATTGAAGTGAATCGCCGGCGAACATCGGCAGGTAGTCTGTGATCGTACGGAACTTATCTTTCGGGGTCGCATCGAACCTCTCTCCAAAGAAATCGCCGATGCCGGATGTCATATCGAGCAAATGCCGGATCGTCACTTTTTCTGCCGCAATCTTATTTGGATAGTCGGGAAGATGGCTGATGAGCGGGTCGGAGAAGGCAAGTTTCCCTCGCTGGATCAATTGATCGGTGGCGATTTTCGTGAAGATCTTATTGATCGACCCGAGGTTGAACTTTGTGTCGATGCGGTTTCGGACCCCGAATTCCTTGCTCGCGAGGCCGTAGGCCTTTTTGTAAATTGTCTTTCCGTCTTTTGCGATGAGAACGTTTCCGGAGAATTCATCGATCTTGTTTTTTTCATCAAGCCATTGAGCGATTGCGCCGAGAGCTTCTTTCTCCGTCATATCTGGAACTGATTCCGTACCCGGCGCCTCGGTATCTTCGACGCGGAGTGAAACCAGCTTCAGCGGCGGCCCAGGGGCAAGCTCAAACGTAAGCAGAATCCACTCGTCCTTTGTTGTATGCATTAAGGCCGTGATGGAAGCATTCGTGATTTGTTTGATGCTCTCCAGGGCAAGTCCGGAAAAATTTTGCCGCAACCGTCGATAGATCTCCAACCGGGCATCGACTGGTCGCTGTTCGAGCGATGCTGCTGAAACGTTTTCAGTAAAAAAAGCCCGCATAGCTCCTTCGCCGCTGTTGAACGCGGCAACGTACGACTCGACAAGTTTTTTCCCGAGGGACGTTCGAGTTGCCTGTTCCTCTTGTGAATTGATCGCATAGACACCTTGGTAGAAGAAGGTTGCGGTGAGGCAGAAAGCGAGAAGTGATTTCATGGCGTTCGATCACGTGCGATATTGGGGTTAATTGGAGGATAGTTGCTAATGTCGTGTTTCAGAAATTTGTTAGGAATTCAATCAAGATAATAACAAAACAGGACACTAACGGTATACGTCCATGAGCACTCCTCGGTTGCCTTCAGCCATGGTGTGTGCCCGGATTGCTTCGACAAATACAATTCCGAAGCGATGGCACGCAGGTGGCTTCCGCCGAGGGCTGGAGGACCCTCGCCAGACTTCCGACATCTTGCCAGGCATTGACTCAGATGGAAGTCGGAGGTCTATCTTCGTCACCCCGGCCTACCCCGGCTCAACGTAAGATTCATGATTAAAGCATTCGGGAATGACAGGCTGGGCCGGAGTGGGCCGTCATTCCCTTCGACCCCACTTCACTGTCATTCCCACACGTGGCGCGAAGCGCCATGGCGCCAGTCCGAAGGACCCCTTCGGGGAGGCGCTCATTTTTTATTGGGAATCTTCCTCTGCCTGAGTTCTGGTCTAAGTAATCCCCTTCATCTCGGCGGTCACGCGCGCACTAATCGACGGAATCAACCACGCAGCATACCCATCGGGCCGCTTGGTGCAGTCGATGATGTCGTTGAACCGGGCACGGACTTCGTCGAGCGGGCGGTTGGTATTTGTGCTCACAAACTCTTCGAATCCGTCGCGCCAGTGAGTGAAAATATCGGCGATGAGATTTCGATCGACGCGCAGCGTGTCGATACAGAGGTAATGAACCTCGAGATCGGCGCATCCGAGCGACGCCAATACGGCGGGCATCGTACGCCCCTGGCGAAGATTCGAGCCCGTGCGTTCCGCGGCCTTCCACCCGAAATCCCGCCAGAACTCATCCGCATCATACTTCGTAGGATGGAGGAAAATCATGCCGTAATCCTCCGCCAGAAAATAGACCCAGCCTCCGGGCTTCACGACCCGTATCATCTCCCTGATGACGCGCTGCGGCTCGGGAACCGCCTGCAGCATGTGCCGGCAGAGAGCCAGGTCGAACCGGCTGTCGTCGAAAGGCAAGGCGACCGCATTTCCCTGTTGAAATGAAAGTCCCGGATAAGCGGAAGCCGGGTAGCGTTTTTTCGCCCTCGCGAGATTCGACTCGGAGAGATCGACCCCGATCACCGAACGAGGAGAAAATTCTTTGACAATCCTCGAGGAGATCTCCCCTGTTCCGCAACCGACGTCGAGGACGTCGGATTCGCCACGGGTGAACATGCGTCGCAGCAGCGGCTTCTCCTGGGGCCAGATGGCGCGTGCCTGGGCATCGAGCGTATGCGCCATAGCCTCGTTCTCCATTTGTTCCCGCTGACCATACGTGTAGGTGGACATGTATTTTTCCCTGGGGTTACTTTTCGAACATACGTAATATTCCTCTGACATTCAATGGAGTCGCCGTGCGGGGCGGGCAGAAGTGATTTCAATTTTGTATCTTGTCGGACCCATTGTTAAACCAGACATTCAATTTCCCCATGCAAATAGGTATTGTCGGACTCCCCTTCTCGGGAAAGTCAACGCTCTTCCAAACGATTACCAAGATCCATCTCGATCCCTCTGCACTCTCAAAATCGGAAAACCATCACGCCATCGTCAAAGTCCCCGATCCGCGCCTCGATGCGCTTGCGTCCCTCTTTCGCCCGAAGCGGACCGTCTATGCAACAATCGAGTTCGTCGACGTTGTCGGCTTAAAGAAAGGAGAGTCGGGATCGACGCAATTTACCACCAACTTCCTTGCCAGCGTCAAAACGAACGACACCCTCGTCCAGGTCGTGCGTTTGTTTGCCGACGACACCGTGCCGCATCCCGACGGCACAATCGATGCGATGCGGGACATCGCATCCTTCGAAACCGAATTCATTATCTCCGATCTCACGATCCTCGAGTCGCGGATCGACAGGATCAAGAAACAACTTCAAAAAGCGGGGGATGAACAGGGCAAGCGCGAGCTCCCCGTGCTGGAGAAATGCCGCGGCTTACTCGAGAACGAGAAACCCTTGCGCGATTCCGAATTCACCAAAGAAGAGGCTCTTGCTCTGAAGACGTATCAACTCCTCTCGATCAAACCGATGCTCATCGCGTTGAACTTCGACGAGACCCAG
>DASYTP010000107.1:0-6145 GCA_036002145.1 Bacteroidota bacterium
CGAGAGTTCGAATCTCTCCCTCTCCGCCAACCTTCGTCTAACAGGCCTATTTTCATATTGAATGAACGTCCCACTCGCCGATCTTCATCAGCAATACCTCTCCATTAAGTCCGACATTGATGCTGCCATTCAAAGAGTCATCGGCAGCTCCCAGTTCATTCTCGGCGACGCCGTCTCCGAGTTTGAGACGGCATTTGCGCGTATGCACGGGGCAAGTCATTGTATTGCCGTCGGTTCGGGGACCGATGCGCTCCATGCAACATTGTGGGCGGCCGGCATCCGGCAGGGGGATGTCGTCGTCACGACCCCTTTCACATTCATCGCAACTCTCGAGGCGATCTCGCTTGCGGGCGCAACCCCGGCGCTCATCGATATTGATCCGCAAACGTTCACGATGGATCCGGCCAAACTTGAAGAATTCCTTGTTTCCTCGAATGCGCGACTGACGAAGGCCGTGATCCCCGTTCATCTCTACGGCCAGGCATGTGACATGGACCGGATTCACCAGCTCGCGCTCACGCACGGAATTCAAGTTGTTGAAGACGCTTGTCAGGCGCATCTGGCAAAATTTGATGGAGTCTTCGTGGGGAATTTCGGGCTCGCCGCGTGTTTCAGTTTTTATCCGGGGAAGAACCTCGGCGCCTTCGGCGAGGCGGGGGCCGTTGTGACGAACGACGCCGGGCTTGAGAAAAACATTCGCCGGCTCCGCGATCACGGCCAGGTCGCAAAGTACAAACACGCCACGGTGGGACACAATTACCGTATGGACGGCATCCAGGGTGCCGTGCTCGGAGCGAAACTGGGTCGGTTGCAGGGATGGACGGATCGGAGAAGAGCCATTGCTGCAACTTATCGGAAATTGCTCCACGGAGTGGGTGATCTGGTGTTGCCCTACGAATCTTCCAGAGCGTATCACGTGTACCATCTATTTACTGTGCGGACGCAGCATCGCGACGCGTTGCAGAAATATCTTGCCTCCAATCACATATCCACCGCGATAGCGTATCCGATCCCGCTGCACTTCCAGGGGGCGTATGCACATCTCGCTTACGGTCAAGGCTCGTTCCCCCAAAGTGAGCGGGCCGCGGAAGAATGCATCTCTCTGCCATTGTTCGCGGAGATGACTGATGAGCAGGTGGGGTACGTCTCTGAAAGCGTCGGTGCATTCTTCAATCGTTCGTAGCGGCGTAGCTCTACGCCCCGCGCATTGAATATCGTACGAAAATTTCCTATACTTAGCTCGCATGAAGATCAGCGTAATTGGAACGGGATATGTAGGCCTTGTTGTCGGAACTTGCTTCGCCGAGACGGGGAACGATGTCATCTGCGTCGATGTTGACCACGCGAAAGTGGAAATGCTGCGCCGCGGCAAAACGCCGATCTATGAGCCGGGGCTTGAAGAGCTGTTGAAGAAGAACATCCACGAAAAACGATTGGTGTTTACCACCGACGTGGCAAGGGCGATCAAGCAATCAGAGGTCATTTTCTTGTCGCTGCCGACACCCAGGACGGAGGATGGTTACGCCGACTTGCGGCATGTCCTCGACGTCGCGAAACTTATCGCCGGAAACCTGAACGGCTACAAAGTGATCGTCACGAAAAGCACCGTGCCCGTGGGTACCGGTGACAAGATCCGCAAGGTGATTGAAAAAATCACTGATACCGAATTCGACGTCATTTCGAATCCGGAATTCCTCAAGGAAGGAGCGGCGGTGAATGACTTCATGAAGCCCGATCGCATCGTTGTGGGCTCCGACAGCGAACGCGCCACCTCCATTATGCAGGATTTGTACGCGCCGTTCGTGCGGACGGGCAATCCGATCATCGTCATGGATCAGCGGAGCTCCGAGATGACGAAGTATGCCGCAAATGCCTTCCTCGCCACCAAGATTTCCTTTATGAACGAGATCGCGAATCTTGCGGAACGCGTCGGAGCGGACGTCGACGCTGTTCGCAAAGGTATCGGGACAGATCCCAGGATCGGCTCGTCGTTTCTGTTTGCGGGGGCGGGCTACGGGGGCTCCTGCTTCCCGAAAGACGTGAGCGCGCTCGAGCGCACCGCACACGATTACGATTATGATTTCAAGATCCTCAAGGCTGTCGAATTCGTCAACCTCCAGCAGCGAAAAATGTTTGTGAAAAAGATTCTCTCCTACTTTCACAACGATGTCAAGGGGAAAGTTATTGCGGTGTGGGGACTTTCATTCAAGCCGAACACCAACGACATGCGCGAAGCGCCGTCCGTGTTCATCATCAAAGAGCTCTTGAAACGGCGCGCCAGGGTTCATGTCACCGATCCTGTGGCGCTCGAGGAAGCAAGGAAGGACCTGGGCAACACCGTTACGTACTACGAAGATAATTATCGAACGTTGGTCGGTGCCGATGCCCTGGTCGTGGTGACTGAATGGAATGAATTCCGTCGCCCGGATTTTGACAAGATGCGCTCCCTCATGCGCGGACACGTCATCTTCGATGGGCGAAATATCTATAATCCCGCGGTGCTCAAGGAGAAGGGGTTTGCGTACTTTGGCGTTGGAAGGGGAGGAGGGGGGAAGCGGTGATGGAAGGCTGGAAAAATGGAATGATGGAATGATGGAATGATGGAGTGGAGCTGTTCAAGTTGGTGGACAGGATTGTCGCCTCGGTAGAAAAGCTTGACTTTAGATTATCTGGTCAAGTATTGGATGCTGCACAATCTGTCTCGGCGAACATTGCAGAAGGCTACTGTCGCAAGAGTATAAACGAGTATTTATACTTTCTCAATGTCGCGCTTGGGTCATTAGGAGAATTAATGACAAGGTTAGTCGGTTTAAGGACGATTTCGAAAATTTCTGAAACGTCTTTTGAATCGTTTGACGAATTTCACTACAGAGTCGAGAACAAACTTCTGGCGTTAATAAAATCTTTGCAAGTAAAGCGGCACGAAGGAACTTGGGAACAAGAATTTCCCGAACAATCCGTTCCATTTAGTCCATAACTCCATTATTCCATTATTCCAGAATGGTCGTCAAGGTACGATAATGGCTCTAATTTAATGAATCTAAGTAAAAAGCCAATCACCTCCGTCGTCACCGGCGGGGCAGGGTTCCTTGGCTCCCACATCGCAGACAGGTTGCTTGCCGAAGGTCATCATGTCGTTTGCATCGACAACCTCATCACGGGCAATACCTCTAATATCGCTCATCTCTTCGGGCACGAACGCTTCAAGTTTGTGCGACACGACGTTACAAACTATATCTTCATCGATGGACCGGTCCATCATGTGCTGCATTTTGCCTCGCCCGCAAGTCCGATCGATTACCTCAAGCTCCCCATTCAGACGTTAAAAGTCGGTTCCCTCGGAACTCACAAAGCGCTGGGTCTGGCGAAAGCAAAGGGAGCGACATTTCTCCTCGCCTCAACGTCCGAGGTCTACGGCGATCCGCTTGTTCATCCGCAGGAAGAGTCGTACTGGGGGAACGTCAACCCGATCGGCTCACGAGGTGTGTACGACGAAGCGAAACGGTTTGCTGAAGCCATGACGATGGCATATCACAGATACCACGGGGTGGAGACGAGGATCGTTCGCATCTTCAACACCTATGGTCCGCGGATGCGCGTTCGCGATGGTCGCGCAATTCCTGCTTTCATGTCGCAGGCACTCCTCGGGGAGGAGATAAGTGTCTTCGGCGATGGCAGCCAGACGCGGAGCGTCTGCTACGTCGATGATCTCGTCGACGGCATTTATCGCCTTCTCATGTCGAAAATCTCGGAACCCGTCAATATCGGCAATCCCGATGAAATACCCATCCTCCAGCTCGCAAAAGAGATCCAGCAGCTTACGGGATCCCACAGCAAGATCGTGTTCAAAGAGCTCCCCGAAGACGATCCCAAAATCCGGCAACCGGACATTACCAAGGCGAGGACGCTCCTCGGATGGCAACCCAGGATCGATCGGCGGGAAGGTCTGCGGAAAACGCTCGAGTATTTTCGAATCACGATCGACTTGAATGCCAGCAATACGTAGCATTTGTGTTGCGATTTCTTATAATCGTTTTGTCGTTCCTTCTCGTGTCCGGGTCCAGCGAGGCAGGTTTTCCTCGCGATTCATCACTCTCTGATCCGGGTCTGAGGATGTTCTACCCGGGCCTGCACGCCGCGGGATTCATGATGCGGGATTCGGGCGCATCCGATCGCTCGAGTTTGACGCGTCAGGGAGAGATCAGCTACGGTAGACTGGCGCTTGTCGGGGGTACGCTCCTCGGCTCGATGGCCGCCATCCACATCTATCAACAGAACGGCTGGTGGAAAGATAATCGCGCGGACTTCCATTTCCAGGAGGACCTGCAGTACGGACTCTGGGTCGACAAGATCGGTCACTTCTACGGAGGGTATCTTGTGGGATACGCCATCCAGAAGAGCGTCGAGTGGGCGAATGTGCCGGAAGAACATGCTGTGTGGATAGGAGCCGGCGGTGGATTGTTGTTCCAAACGTATGTCGAGGTCGAAGACGGTTTTTCCACGTGGGGGTTCGATCGTGTAGATTTTGCCATGGATGTCGGCGGTGCCGCCTGGCTCATCGGGCGGCAATACGTGCCAATGCTGCGACGTTTTGATGTAAAGTTGAGCTATCACGCTTCGCCGCTGCTCGGGGGGACGGAGGGGATAGGTTTCCGCGGACAACAACATCTCGTGATCGACGATTATGAGGGGCAGACCTTCTGGCTCGGCGTGAAAGTCCACGACTTCCTCCCGGAATCGATGAAGTCGCTCTGGCCTGATTTCTTGTGTCTGGCAGTGGGATACGGCGCGCGAGATGTCGCGAACACAAATGCATATCGGATTCTGTTACTGGCTCCCGACCTCGACATGACAAAAGTCATTCCTCCACGGACGAGTTTCCTGAAAGCGCTCGGTGAAGTGTTGAACTTTATCCACATGCCGCTGCCTGCTGTGCAAATCTCTCCGAATGCGATTTGGTATGGTGTGTATTTTTGACAAACTCACCCGATCTCCTCTCCCGTCCCAGTCTATGGCGGGTGTATCCGCCCGACGTCCCGTCGCTTGACTTTTGGTGAGATTTTCCTTACTTAGAGAAAGGCAAGACTTAGATCGGGAGATGTACAATGTGCAGGCGTTATTCTTTTCTCCGCATTCTCCGGATAGCTCCGTTTTGTCCAGTCCGATTTCTGGACGCTCTCCTCCTTCTGACCCTGCTGCTCTCATCGTGCAAAGAAAACACGACGACCGTCGAACAGGGCGATCAACATGCAGTTCTGAGCATCGATAAAGCTGCAAGAGAACTTAACATCCGTCACGTGGATTACGGCGTGTACACGGTGAGCAATAACGATGCCTTTATCATCGGCTCGCAGGACATCGAGACAATTCAGATCGGGAGAATACGCGGCGGTCAATTCGTACTCTCAGATTCACTGACTCCTGCCTACGCCGGCACGTCCGGCCGCTTCACGGTCGTCTTCGCGTCGGCGCAGGTCGTGGATACCCGGTATCTGGATGACACCGTATCGATCCGGTATCTTCTCACAGGTGACACCCGCATTGAAGTGGACACTTCTGTGGCAATGTATAAGTTTCCATATAGTTCCACAAGCATTTTTCTCGCATTCGATAGTATTATGGATCCTTCAAACTGCATCGACCATATTCAAGATTTTGATATTGCGGGGACCGGACTGTTTATTCATCCAACGGGTCCCTGCGGATTATTTCATTATGATTTAGGCAGTAAAGAGTTAAAGACACTTGTGAATTACCCCGGTGGAAATTTCATTGCCTACGATTCCATATTTGTATTCTTCGAAGTATCGGGTATTTCGATACAGCGATTCAATATCCGGAAGGACACCGTCGATCTGATATTTGATCTGCGCCGTCTGGAGTACACGAACATTGAGGGGATGGCGGCTTCGAATCGCATGCTGTACGTGCATTTCTCTTCCTGGCGAACAGAGAACAGATATCTTTCGCGGTTCAGCTTTGACGGTGCGTTCATTGACTCGATAACGTACCCGCGTGAGACGTATTTCATGACCATACACAACAATGTGTTGTACGCTATTTCCTTCACAGCCGACTATCTGCATCCGAACCTGAGCAGATTTGATCTAACTTCCCGCACATTCTTGCAGGAAAGAATGTACCC
>DASYTP010000108.1:0-3359 GCA_036002145.1 Bacteroidota bacterium
CGTTCCGGAGGCGATTCAAACCACCCCCGCGTGTGCCGATCCAGACCATTCCGGCGCTGTCCTCGAAGCTGCAATTGACGATGTTATTGCCCAGCCCATCTTTTGCGCTGAACGATTTCAGTTTCCCTTCATCAAACCGAGTCAGTCCGCCGCTCGTTCCGACCCAGAGGGACCCGCCGCGGCCGTGGGAAATCGTCAGGATATTATTGTCCGGCAAGCCCTCGCTCGTGGTCATGACGGTCAGCTTGCCATCGTGCAGTTTGCAGAGTCCTTTCGATGTTGCCAGCCAAATGTCGTGATTCGCGTCTTCACACAACGCCCATACATCGTCGCTCGGGAGACCGTTCGAAGTGGTCAACGTCGTGAATTTGCCATTGTGCAGCCGGCTCGCGCCGCCTCCTGATGTGCCGATCCAGATGCCTCCGTCGGAAGCTTTCAAGAGGGTCCATACATTGTTGGACGGTAGTCCGTCTTTGACTGTAAAGTTTGAAATGCGGCCTTCCTCGAGATGCACGAGTCCTCCGCCGAAAGTCCCGACCCAGAGGCTGTGGTCGGCATCCTCAAGGATCGCACGGATGTCGTTGTTGGTGATTTGGACTGTATTACTCCGATTGTACAGCACGAACCGGACGCCATCGAACCGGCAGAGGCCCTCCTGGGTACCCAGCCAGAGATATCCATCCGTCGTCTGGAGGATTGCCTGCACGGAATTCTGAGGCAGTCCGTCATCCACCGTCCAGACATCATGGACGTATTGGTTGATGGACTTCTTCGGATCGAGCGGAGGACTGGCGGAAGCCGGTTGCGCGGAGGCAGCGCAGCTTGCCGCAGCAAGGGTGATGACGAGAAGTATTCTCAAACGCAGGAGAAATCTGGGCATATCATTTCCTCTCTTGAACAACGGATGTACTCTGTGCTCGCAGGGCCTCAATTTCTTCCTTGAGCTCAACGATGCGCTCTTCCCGGCCCATCATAATCTGATTCAGCCGCTCCACCTCCTCGAGCTTTTCCCTGAGCTGCTGATGGCTTGCCCGGATAGTCTCTTCCGTCTGCCTCCGGTCGGTGATATCGCGTGCGATCCCGAATGCTCCCGCGACCTGACCCTGCTGGATCAGAGGCGCGGTCATGAAATCTCCGGTGAGGTATTGACCCGACTTTGCAAGTATGCGAATGTCGAAGGATCCCCCTTGTTCTTTTCGCATGACCCGACGGAAGATCTCCATCGTGGACTTCATGTCCTGCGGATGAATGAGCGCCGCGAATCGTTTTCCAATCCACTCCTGGCGCGACCATCCGGTGATTTTTTCGAATGCCGGGCTGAGGGCCGTGATCGTTCCCCCAAGGGAGATCGTGAAAATGACATCCCGCGCATGTTCGAACAGATTCCGGTAGCGTTCTTCGCTCTCGATGAGTGCCTCCTCGGCCAGCTTTCGCTCCGTGGTATTGCGAAAAATTCCGAGGAGAAGCGCCTGACCCTGCTCCAGATCGATGAATGAATTCGTCACTTCGACAAACACCGCCTTGCCGGATCCCAGCGTGACAAAGCGTTCCGTGTGCGTCGCTATCTTTCGCTCTGCGAACCGTTGCCGGTATTTCAGCAACATCTGTTCGACGTCCTCGTTCCCGGCGTAGGTAATCGTGAGGGGACGACCCACGAGGTCCGTGGTTTCCAGTTCGACGAGCTTGCAGTATGCTTCATTCACCGCGATCACAATTCCCTTCTCGTCGGTGAGCCTCATCCCGTCGACGGAGTTTTCCCAGACCGAACGAAAGCGGATTTCCGACTGCCGCAGCGCTTCTTCGGCGCGCACGCGCGCAGTTACATCACGGGCGATTCCCAGGACGCCGACCACCTTTCCGTTTCTTATTTGCGGCGTAGTCTGCACTTCACCAACGAGGTATTCCCCCGTGTGTTTGCGTACGCGCCATTCATGACTGGGGAGTGATTCTCCCTGAAGAATTTTCTGAAATCGCTGCATGGCCACCGGTAGGTCGTCGGGGTGAAGAATATCAGCAAAAGGTTTGCCAAGCCATTTCTCGCACTTGAAACCGGTGATTGATTCGAACGCCGGGTTTAACGAAGTAATCGTTCCATCGCGAGAGAGAGTGATCACGACGTCTTTCGCCGTTTCGATAAGGCTTCGATACCGTTCCTCGGATTCGCGGAGAGCGTCCTCAAATCTGCGCCGCTCGGTGATATCCTGGGCGGTCCCGAACATCTTAATCGGTTTGCCGGTCTCATCGATGACGACTTGTCCCCGGGCATGCAGCACGCAGATTCCTCTGCCCGGCACGTCGATGCGATGTTCGAACGAAAATGGCTGGTGATCATTGTTGGCTTTTTCGATATTGCCTCGCACCGTATCGCGGTCATCAGGATGAACCCGCTGCAGAAAGCTTTCGTAGGAGATGGCGGCCTCACGAGGTTTGAGGCCGTGAATGCGATAGAGCTCATCGGACCAACTGACGGAGTTCGCAGGGATATCCCATTCCCAGCTGCCAATATGTGCGAGCTGCTGTGCTTCTTCGAGAGCTGCCGTGCGCAGTACCACCTTCCCCTCCAGAGATTCATTGAGTTTCCTGAGCTCGGTGAGCTGATCCCTGATCACCCCCAGCATGGCCTGTACTCCGAGGTACAGCTCGGTGAATTCATCATCCTCATGCGGGATCTCGATATTCTCCGAAAAATCTCCCCTGGAGGCCTTTGCAAAGAACGGCGCGAGCGCGCGCAGCTTGCCCGAGACGTATTGTTTGTACTCTTCGAGGTGTGGATCGTTCACTGCCATAAGAGGTTAGTTTTCCGGGAGAGCGGGATACGTACACATTGCACAAGGGGAATGTAGGACTTCTTTGAGACAAATTCAATTTTAGTCTCTACACTTGTTCCAGCGGGACAAATGGAGTGTAGCTAATTCATCAGTAGGAGAGCGAATCCCGCCTTCTTCTGGCGGGACCTTCGTGCGCCCAGAGGGATTTGAACCCCCAACCCTCAGCTCCGTAGGCTGATGCTCTATCCAATTGAGCTATGGGCGCGGCTAAATTGCTCTGATTTCACAGCGTCCGCCGGAAGCGGACGCGCCTTTTTCCTACCTGTGGTAACCACTTTGGTAACCACCTGCCTCGTAATTGTTTTGTCGCCCCCGGTGAATTAAATCAGGTGGCAACAGCCTAATCTACGAAATGAGTGCTTGTAAATCAACCAGCCCATGAACAACAAGATACCAGGGGAATTGGGGTGAGTAGCATTTCGCGTGCAAGCCCGCGAGGTTCGAGCTCCTGAAATAGTTTCCCCGCAAGTTTTTCATCACCGAAGAAACGTAATCGAGACATTGATAGTTCATGAAACGCCGCATTGGTGT
>DASYTP010000109.1:0-5927 GCA_036002145.1 Bacteroidota bacterium
GCTGACGTCACTGGCATCATCGTATGCCACCGGTCCGTTGAAAACCGTATTTGGGCGTGCAAGGCCATCGACCATTGTTGACAGTCAGCAGATTGATCCGGCCATCTGGTTCGTCGGCGGAGATTCATTCCCGTCAGGACACGTCGGGCGTTATTTCGGAATATTTCTTCCCCTGGCTGTTGTATTGCCCCGGTACAGGCTCGCCTTGCTCGTCGTGCCGATCTATATCTCGATGGGCCGGATCATACTTAACGTCCACTTCTTGAGCGACGTCTTTGCGTCGATCTACATCGTTATCGTATGCTCCTCGCTGTTTGCCTATCTCCTCAAAATCAACCCTGTTGCCGCCCCTCATTCCACAGGCGACACGAAGGCAGGGGATGATTGAAATAAAGAATATCACGAAGAAGTTTCCCACCGTAACCGCACTCGACAGCATATCATTTCAGGTGCGGAGCGGAGAGTTCTTTGGTTTGCTCGGCCCGAACGGTGCGGGGAAGTCGACGCTGATGAATCTCCTTGTCGGCTATCTTGATCCCGATGCCGGTGAAATCATCATCGGGGGAGAGAAGGTTACACGCGACGGTTTACGGACACGCAAGAACATCGGGCTCGTGCCTCAATCCATCGCCCTTTACGACGAAATCTCTGCTCAGGAAAACCTCGAGATATTCGGCAGTTTCTATCATATCGAAAAAAGATTGCTCGCGGCGCGCATCAGGGAACGCCTTGAGTCGGTACAGCTCTATGATCGACGGAAGGATAAGGTGAGCACGTTCTCAGGCGGCATGAAACGGAGGCTGAATCTTATCGCAAGCCTGCTGCACGATCCGCCGCTGCTGTTATGCGATGAACCGACGGTCGGCGTCGATCCGCAATCGCGCAACGCCATTTTTGATTTCCTCCAGCAGCTCAACGGACAGGGTAAAACGATCGTCTATACCACACATTACATGGAAGAAGTGGAGCGCATGTGCAGCCGCATCGCCATCATCGACTTCGGTAAAGTGATCGCAGAAGGGAGAATCGACGACCTGTTGAAGAAACTCGATTTCAGTGAATCGATTTTTGTCAGGAAGAATCAAGAGACGAGTGAAAAGATTGACCTGTTGAGGCAGTTTGGCGCCATTGTGGATGAACAGGACCGATTCGAATTGAAGCCTTCGAATGGTTTCCAGCTCTCCTCTTTCTTTTCATGTGTTGAAAAAAACGGCATAAGCTATTCATCCATCGAAATGCACAAACCCACCCTGGAAGCGTTGTTCCTGCATTTGACGGGAAGGAGCCTGCGGGATTGAATTCGATCCTCAGACTCATCGCGAAGGAATACAAGCTGTTCTTCAGCGATAAAGTTGCGGTCAGCCTCACGTTCATCATTCCCATGTTGTTGATCATGATCTGGGGCGCAATCTTCGGAAAGGCGGATTCCGGCCCGGACAACCTTCGCCTGGCGTTCCTCAACTTGAGTACCTCCCCGATTGCAAAGCATATCGAACAGGTGCTTGATACTTCGACGGCGTTCAAACTCGTCAAAACCTACAAAGATGAAAACGATCGCGAAGTTGCGTTCGATACGGCCTCCATCAAAGACTATGTGCAGAAAGGCGGAGCGTCCGCCGCCCTTGTGATTCCCGGGGATGCCTACACCGAATCCTCCATCGGCCTGAAGATGAATTTTTATTACGATCCGCGAAATCCGATGGAGATTCAATTCATCCAGGGGATGCTTCAGCAGACAATCATGGCGCAGATACCTGCCATTGTGATTCAGAGTGCCCAGAGAGCAGCTTCGAAATACCTGGGAAGCGATTCGGGAAGGTTGTTCAATAGCGCTATCGCGCGCACGGTGGGCAGATTTTTCAATATCGATTCAAACACCGTGCTCAATTTCCGGCTGACGGATACAAGCATTGTCAACATCGGCAGCGGGGGGAGAAGTAATTTTTTCAGGAACATCCTGCAGCTTGAGAAAGAACAGCTCGTGGGAAAACAAATAACGAACCCATGGGCAACACGCAGTGTCGGAGGATGGGCGATGATGTTCCTGATGTTCACGCTCACCGCGTCGGCAGCGTCGCTCTTCGAGGAGAAACAAAGCGGCGTCGTGCTGAGAATCCTCGCGTCACCGATCTCCCGCGTTCAGATCCTCTGGAGCAAATACCTGTACAACATTTCGCTCGGGTTCATCCAGCTCCTCGTGCTGTTTGTTGCAGGGTGGGTGTTGTTCAAGATCGATATCTTTTCGAACCTCCTTAATCTGATCCTTATCGTCACCGCTGCAGCGACCGCATGCACGGCGTTCGGAATGTTGCTGGCGGCGATCAGCAAGACCGCCGCCCAGGCGAGAGGATTGGGCACGTTCCTTATCCTTGCGATGAGCTCCATCGGCGGAGCGTGGTTCCCAACCTCCTTCATGCCCGACTTCATGCAGACGATCAGCAAGCTCACAATCGTGTACTGGTCGATGGACGGATTCCTGCAGGTGCTCTGGCGCGGCGTCGGGACGCTCGAAATCCTTCCGAACCTGGGAGTACTTTGCGGTATCGCAGTTCTCATTACGTCAATCAGCATCTTCCAATTCAAGAAAGGGCGAGTGTTTTGAACCGAAGTAAATTATTCGCCCGGATTTTTTCTCTCTACCATCCGGAACCCGGAATCACCTACTAAGGAGTAGATCATGTCAATACACTCTCAATTGAATCACATTGTACGAACGATGGTCACGCTCGTTTTTGGCTGCGGGGTCCTTTTCGCTCAAAAACCGATCGATCTCGCCAACTTTGATGCCTCAGTGAAGCCCAACGAGGATTTTTATCAATATGTGAATGGAGGATGGCTGGCAATAAACCCGATTCCGGCCGATCAAAGTCGATGGGGAAGTTTCAGCATCCTTCTGGAGACGAACTTCGCCGTGCTTCGCGGAATACTTGAGGATGCGGTTGCGAAGCCCGACGCGCCAAAAGGCGGACTTGTGCAAAAAGTTGGTGACTTTTATTTCAGCGGAATGGATTCGGCATCGATCGAGGCGAAAGGAGCATCGCCTCTCACCGATGAAATGAATCGCATCGCAGGTATGAAGGATGCCAACGACCTGCAATCGGAAATCGCTCATCTGCATACCTTCAGCTTTAACGTGCCGTTCGCTCTCTTCGTTGCCCAGGATGCGAAAAAGAGCACGGATGTGATCGCACAGCTTTACCAGGGCGGGCTCGGGATGCCGGACCGGGATTATTACACGAAGGAGGACGAGAACTCGAAGGGGCTGAGAGACAAGTATATTATCTATGCGACAAACATGTTCAAGCTGCTTGGAGACGATGCTGCAACGGCGGATGCCAACGCGAACACGGTCATGGGCATTGAGACACGTTTGGCAAAAGCGTCGATGACGCGGGTTCAGCAGAGAGATCCGGAAGCGACCTATCACAAGATGAACACCGGCGAACTTAATTCGCTCGCACCGAATATCTCGTGGAACAAATATTTCACCGACATCGGACTTCCCGATCCGGGCAGCGTCAACGTCGGACAGCCCGACTTTCTGAAAGAAGTCGGCGTCATGATGAAGGAGGTTCCGCTGCAAGACTGGAAGACCTATCTTCGCTGGCATCTTGCGCGTGACGCGGCGGATTACCTTAGCTCGGCATTCGTTAATGAGAAATTCAACTTCAGCGGCCGCACCCTCACCGGCGCCAGGGAGCAGCGTCCGCGCTGGAAGCGGGTGCTGCAAACCGTGGACGGCGGGATCGGCGAGGCGCTAGGAGAACTGTATGTCGAAAAGGCGTTTAGTCCGCAGGCAAAAGCCCGCGCGCTCGAGCTGGTCGAGAATCTCCGCAGCGCGTTGCGCGACCGTATCAAGGAACTCGACTGGATGAGCGAGGCAACCAAACAGCAAGCACTGAGGAAACTCAATGCATTCGCAGTCAAGATCGGCTATCCCGATAAATGGCGCGATTACTCGACGCTCGAGATTGACCGTGGACCCTACGTGCTGAACGTCCTCCGGGCGTCGGTCTTTGAATTTAACCGCAATCTTAAGCAAATCGGAAAGCCGGTCGACCGGACCGAGTGGGGCATGACACCGCCGACGGTGAATGCCTATTACAATCCGAATCTCAATGAAATCGTTTTTCCTGCCGGCATTTTACAGCCGCCATTCTTCGACGCCAACGCGGACGATGCCGTAAACTACGGCGGGATCGGTGCGGTGATCGGCCACGAGATGACGCACGGGTTCGACGACCAGGGAAGAAAATTCGACGCAGACGGGAATCTCAAGGATTGGTGGACACCAGAGGATGCAAAGAATTATCAGGCACGCTCTGCAATGATCGAACAACAGTATGATAACTATGTTGCCATGGACACGCTTCACGTGAACGGCAAGCTGACGCTCGGCGAAAACACCGCCGACCTCGGGGGGCTCGCCGTGGCATATCTCGCATTGCAGAAATCATTCGACAAACATCCCACTCCGGGGCTCATCGACGGCTTTACGCCCGAACAACGATTCTTCCTTTCATGGGCACAGATCTGGCGCGCAAACATCCGCCCTGAGGCACTGCGACTCAGACTGAATACCGATTCGCATTCTCCAACGCGGTTCCGTTGCATCGGTCCAATTTCCAACATGAAAGAATTCTTCCAAGCCTTCGGCGCGAAGGAGGGGGATCCAATGGTGAGGGCGGAAAAAGTAAAAATCTGGTGATCGCGGAATCACTGCCCGCCGAAGTGCGCGGCGCTCAGGCATTGAGGGGTTGCGGCCGGGGAATGCCTCGGTTCTTCCAATAGGACAACCTCTACAGGGTGAGTCAGTCACCGGGCGAAGCTTTTCAACAGCCTGTTAATGTGTGAGAAATCGCCTTCTTCGTGAATCCCTGAGTCTATTCAATGCCTCATGAGCTGCGACAACCACCTCTTCAACCGGTAAACCCACTTCGAGTGCCGCATGAACGGGAAAAACGATATCGGCAAATTCTTGATTGAGGAATGCACGAAGAACATGGGAAGATGCCTCACGGGAAAGCGGGGAGGCCGGTCTGGCAATAAGGCTCCGCAACACCGGAATCAGCGCATCACCCCCTATGGAAATCAATCCATCGGCTGCACGCCATCTGACGTCAGGGCTCTCGTCATCAAGCAATGCGGCGAGGGCATCAGCAGATTCCGGTCCCCCGATTCTTCCCAAAGCCTTTGCCGCTTCCCATCGCACCTGTTCGCTGGACGACTTGAGCAAACCGATGAGGGCATCGACGGCGATCGTTCCGCGGCGAATCAAGGCTTTGAGAGCATGCCGTCGCGCTGAATAGTCGGTGCTCGCCAATGCATCGACGAGCAAATCGATGGATGGCTGATGATTCGACAGTGATGGTTGGGCATGTTGCATCGAAGATTCACGCATCAGAGTCCTTTGAGGTTGTTGTAGAGGGTTTATCTCACATAGTAAAACATCATTGGTTTGCGAATAATTCCCAGCGCATTTCAATCCGGATTTTCATATCTTGAATTATCATCGAGTCACTGAGTTCGCATGAAAATTCTTTTCTCTTATCTCAGACAATACTGGAAATTGGTCGTGCTCGCCCTCGCACTGGCGGCGACGAACCAGTTGTTTTCGCTTCTCGATCCGTTGATCTTCAGGCACATCATCGATGGATACGTCACACGATTCAAGGAATACACGGCCGAGGGCTTCTTCCGCGGCGTGAGCCTGTTGCTGCTGGCGGCGATGGGGGTTGCGTTCATCTCACGCGTCGCAAAAAACTTTCAGGATTATTACATTAACACCATAACCCAGCGACTGGGAGCGCAGATTTACTCCGACGGACTGCGGCATTCGCTCGACCTGCCGTACCAGGTATTCGAAGATCAGCGGAGCGGAGAAACACTCGGTAAGCTGCAAAAGGTGCGCACCGACGTCGAACGCC
>DASYTP010000110.1:0-6135 GCA_036002145.1 Bacteroidota bacterium
CCACCAATGCACTCACAAACTCAAGGTACAAATATTTTCGCACAAATAATAAACTTTTTTGATCGCGCGGAGTTTACTCGGTTTCTTCGGCAAGCGGCGGCAGGCTGAGGGAAAGTTAGTGAACGCTGGTGGCGTACACAGAAGCACGCAAGTCAGATTAGGCACAAATGAAGGCGTTAGCGCAACTCACCGACACATAGAGTGGCACAACGTTAGGAGCGGGAATTCCCCTCTTCTTTCCGATACGATCACTGCCTGGTCTTTGATCTCGACGATAAACTCTGGATTGGAGGCAAGCTAGCAAGTCGAAAATCTCCTTCTATTCCAGCAGTTCATCCTCCGTAGACGATACGATGAACAGTAGGCATCCCTGATCCGTCCATTGCCGGACGTGGATGCTCTCGCTCCCGGCGCGTTGATAATCCCCTGCACGCATCACAATGGAGTCGCCCACGTGGAGATCACCTTCAAGCACAAAACATTCTTCTGCCCCGGCGTGCCGATGGCTTGGATAGGAAGTTCCGGCCGCCATTCTCACGAGCATCGTTACAGTTTTCTTGTCGGGATCGGCAAATAACCGCTTGATACTGATACCGTCGACGTCGATACTTTCCCATGCGCCCTGATCGCCGTGAAGTGTAAAGAGACCGGAGGCGGAGGTCGATTGTTCGCCATTCCAGTTCTTCCAGACCTGTGTCGAGTCATCGGAGTTCAGCCTGCCACGCATGCGGGAAGTCTCGTCACGCTCAGGCATCCGGCGGGACGCATCAGCCCGGATGCGTGCGAGGAGATTTTCCTTGAGGGCGGGATCGGGTGTTTCCGTCGCATCGGCCCTAACCCACGCTTCCAGTGTCTCCCCCAGCGCCGATAATTCTTTCGAGCATTCATCACAACCCTGGCGCAGATGCTTTTGATAAGTGGCAAGCTCGTAATCCTCCAGTAAATCGAGCAGGAAGAGAGCGCGGTATTCGCGAAGTTCGCACGGCATTGAGTTCACCATTCGGTTGAGTGTGAGAGTTCGTTCAAAGATTTGAGTTGTTCACGCAGGGCGATCATCCCCGCGCGGATGCGCGACTTCACCGTCCCCAGTGGAATCGAGAGTTTTTCCGCAAGATCGGATTGACTGTAACCTTCATAGTATGCCGAGAATATCAGTTGCCGTTGTTCGGCGGGCAGGCGGCCGAGCGCTCCCCGGACTATCGATGAGGACTGTACGTCCGCCATGAGCCTATGCGGATTAGACGAGTGGTCGGAAAGATCGAACTCCTGCGTAATGTCGTTCTCAAGCCGGCGTACCTGATTTCCCTTCGACCGCCAATGATCGATCGCTTTATTTCTCGCGACTCGGATCAACCAGATTGCGGGGGGACCGAGCTTCGGATCGTATGTGTTGGCGCGATGCCACACCTGGAGAAAGACATCCTGCAGTATGTTCTCGGCGTCCTGCTTATGGCGCACGATCCGAAGAATAAGATTATAGATCTGCTTTGCATACCGGTCGTATAACGCACCGAGCGCAGGTTCGTCGCGGCGGACAATTCTTTCGAATAATTCGCCGTCTGAGGTATTCTGCCCGTTGGATTTTGTCATTGACATTACGAAAAGTATAATGATTTCAGACGCGACTCGCAAGCCGCTCCTATCTTGACATCGCTTATACGAAATATTTCACTGACTGGATTTACCTTCTGCGTGCAATAACTCGAAAGCTCCATCCTGACCTGATGAATCTGGGCCAGGATAGAGCTTTTGAAAAAGGTTTCCCCGAGAGCCTAACTCGCCCTCGAGTCCTTGACAGAATTCGTTAGACAGAATCCGACAGATTCCGTCGGAATCTGACGATCGAAGTCCCGACAGAGGCGAGGCTCGACGAGGCCGCCTCATAGCCTCTCTTTCGAAGAGAGGGACGTTAGAGCTGAGCAAAACATCCCCTTCTCTAGGAAAGAGAAGGGGACGAGTTAGACGAGGGGTTGAGTTAAATCTGGGCAAACGAGTTTTTCAACCGCCCCAGAGTGTAATCTGGTTTCTCAACAACCCGTTAATATGAATTCACCATGACCAGGATAGACGAAATAACCCGGACTTCGACATCAGAGGCCGTGGATATCTCGCTCACAAGGGCGGACTGCACCTGATGGTAGAATGACATGTATGCATCCACGACCTGGCGGGTTGTCGCCGCAGCCTCAGCATGCGATTCCATCTGCGCTTTAAAGCCATTGCCCGCCGTGATATCTGCATCAACGGAAATGATCGCATCGGCCTGTGCAGACATCGTTGCGCTCAACGATTGCACGATCGCGTCATGATACCTGCCGAAGGATTCAGTAATCTGTTCTGTCGTCGTTGCGATGGATATGGCTGCCTTCAGTGTGATGCCTGCAGAGAGGACCGCATTCTTCTCCGCCTGGGTCGCGTTCAGCGCCTGAAATTCAGCCTGACTGACATGATCCATCAATCTTGATTCCACGATCGCGGCTCGATGTTCAAGATGGAGGCGTGTTTCGGCGGACAAGCCGCCCGCCCAGTTCAACATCGCGCGGATCGCTGCCACCTGTCCCCGGACATATTCCTCCATGTCGATACCATTGTTCACGTGGGCATCGATAACCGATTGAAAGAAGATTTCCAATGCCGCAGTGCTCCCCGGCGGGTTGTTCCACGAGGCAGAAAGCGCCGCATCGAGCGATGCAGTAGCATCGATTTCCGCGTTGCGGATGCGCTCGAGCTGATCCGCCGTCGCACTGATCTCGGAGGATGCAAACGCCTCGGCCCGTGCCTGCGCTTCGGCCCCGATTGCACTCGACAACGCAACGATGGCAGACATATTTCCTTTCACATCGGATGCAACGACGTCATCGATGTATGCCCGTAAGTCCACGATGCTTACGTTTTCCGATGCCGCCAATTGCGCATACACATCGGCTTCGACGGTCGTCTGAACCGTCATCGGCGGCGCCGTCACGGTTGAGTTTGTGGTCAGTTCTGCAGAGACGAGCGCCTTCAACTCCGTGCCGTTTTTTGTCGCGATAACAACGAGATTGCGTTCGCCGACTGCATCGACTTCCACTATATAATGACCGGCCATATCGGTCACGGTGGAGGAAGTTGAAACGATCGAAATGGATCCATTGCTTTGAATTTTTCCGACAGACACGATCGCCGCATCGATGGCCCCGGCAGTGCCCTTGGAAAAGCCCGAGCCATTGGTGACATAGCCGTCGATGTACGAAGCCGAGCCACCGGGGCTCGTTACCGGCGATTCCTTATTGCATCCTGTACTTGCAATGAATACGATTGCAAGGAGAACACTACAGATGATGTAGCGGATGCGAGGAAAGAGCAGATAACGAATATTCGTATCCGGGATTTTTTTGGTACTCATAAGACTAACTCCTCTCGTTTAGTGAATAGGAACGCGTGAGATGAGTTAGAGGCAAACCAAATCCATACCAAATTGATCGGGCGGTGTATTCCGACATTTTGGATGGAATTCGATGGCAGCTATTGCCGGAAAAAGAAGATGAAGTGCAGGAAGTGTTTCACTCAGGCAACAACGAAGGCCTTTAGCGCAAAACAGGTAATTCGCGTAACTTCGCGGGAGATCAAACCAAGACAGCAACGCCAAAACTCCGAAGGAGTGACATAATAGAGATCTCAGTTGAACCACGATATGTCACCCCTCCGGGGTTTGCCATGACGCCGGGCCACGCAAGATCTAAAATCATCTCACAACAGCGAGAACGGAATCGATAGATGTGCGATGATATTCCGACCGGGGTCGAGGGAAAATGCTTTTAGCCTGTTCAGGTGATTGGAATACGCCCGGTCGAAAATATTCCTTGCCGCGAGATCGAGAGTTGCCTTGTTCATTCCCAATCTGATTTCGCCGCCGATGCCGACGTCGAAGAGCGTGTAGCCCGCCGTCTTTTCTTCGAGGGGATCGACCTCCGTTTGGGAGTTCACCCCCCTCATTTTCAAATCGAGATACGGTCGTTCGAGGAATCCGAGATCTTCGGCAAGCAGTTTTGCGCCAAGGATGATTTTGCTGGCAGGAATTCTCGGAAGTGGATTGTCGGTTGCATCATTCGTAGCGGTCATAAAATCTCCTGCCGCGCTTATGATCACGTGAGACGATGCCTGGTACTGAATTGACAGCTCAATTCCCCGCAGCGTCGCATTCGCCTGGCTGATGTGAAATATAGGAAATCCGGAGGGGTCGGCTCCCGCCGTATCGACGTCGCCGGTGGGGGCATCGTAGATGTAATCACCAATACGGTTGTTAAAGAGAGTCAACTCTGAAATCATCGACGGCGAGGCGTAACGGAATGACACATCGGCATTGAAGGAAAACTCAGGCTCGAGCGTGCTGTTGCCGATTTCATAGGATGCGGTCCCCTCATGCACGCCGTTTGCAAAGAGTTCAAACTCCGTCGGCGCCCTCCAGCCCCTGGCGACGCTGGCGGTAACGGCAAACGGGTCAACCGGTCGGAACGAGATCCCAAACGATCCGGTGAAAGCATGATACCTCCGTTCTTGCGCCGCCACGCCGAGATCTACGTCTTCATCGACGTCGAGGACGCGACTGTCATACCTCCCTGCACCGGAGAGTGTCCACTGCGGACTGGCATGAAACTCTTCGTACAGGAATGCGGCAACGTTGTCGCTGGTCGCGGGAGCAATGAGGTGCTCTTCCGCAAGAGTCTGGTTCTGCTGATGAAGCAACGACAAGCCCGCCGTCCCGAACAATGCGCCGATTGCGTTGTGATGTGCTTTGACATCGACCGACGTCGTTTTGAGTTTTAGATTCAAGACTGGATCGGCCGCATCTTTCTCTTCAAACTCACGTCGCCAATTTTCCTGGTAACCACCGATCGCCTCGAACCGAGCAAAGGGGAGTGTGTAGCCGGCATGGAGATGAACCTTGTCATGGATAATCTTCTGGTACGGCGTTGCGAGCGGATCCCCGGCAGGGTCCTCATGAAATTCCGCTTTGGTCCCGAAGTGTGTATAGCCCACGTCTGCAAAACCCTCGTCACTCTCATACCCGACCATGCCGCTTCCGTTGATCTCTTCGGAACCGGTGTTGAATAGTTCTCCTGCCGGCGTCATGGTGTTCCCCGAGCTCCTACCACTTAACGCACCGCGGAAACCGAAGTTACGCACACCACCTGAAAGCATGATCCCGCCGGCGCCCTGCTTATTGTTCGAGAAGAGATCTCCTCGAAGTGCACCATTGAAATACGGCTCTGCTCTTCCTCCAACCTCCGGTTTCACGATGTGAACCACGCCGCCGAGGGCATCCGAGCCATACAGGACACTGCCGGGACCGCGGATAACTTCAATTTTCTCAGCATCAAAGGCATCGATTTCCGGCGCATGTTCGTCGCCCCACTGCTGACCTTCCTGTCTGATGCCGTCATCGACGACAAGCACCCGTTGCGAACTGAGGCCTCGCACGACCGGTTTACCGATTGCCGCACCTGTGGACAGTATCGAAACTGAAGGTAAGTTCTCAAGCGATTGCATGATTGTCTGTCCGCGAGATTCTTCCAGCGCCCGCCCCTCGAGGACAGAGACGGACTGGGTGCTCGTCAGCACGTCCGTCGGCTGTGGACCGGCAGTCACCGTCACGGTCGGCAATTGCAAATCACTAGGTGCTAATGCGACGTTGACATCTATGGAATCTCCAAGCACCTCCACCGTCTTCGTCGCCGACGCGTATCCGAGAGCCGAAACCGTGAGGGAATAATGCCCCTGCGGCACATTCTGTATGGAAAATCTCCCCTCTGCACCTGTTGCCGCCCCCTTGCGGAGAGCAGGTATTGCCACCGCCGCGCCTATAATCGGCGCCTTCGTGGAGGCATCGAGGACACTGCCTTTTATCGTGGTTGCCGAAGTCACCCCTGCCGGGATACACATGGGCGTTGAGAGCAGAACCAGAAAGAACAATTTGACGATTCGCATGGCACACTCCTTTCATCTATCAAAATGAGTAAACAGAAGCTGCCGTGAAGACGACAACCTCTTCACGGAGCGTTATGTGAATAGCAAGTCTGCTTAACCCAACAACGAAGGAGGACCTCGCTTCGAGGTGGAGACATAGAAATCGACGAAGCGATGAGGAATGTAATT